>NZ_JBFTMM010000007.1:0-219720 GCF_056396945.1 Pseudomonas sp. 05N432
TGGAAGACGTAGAGTTCACCTACCGCAAAATCACCTGGACCCACGAAGTATCCGGTACTTCGGGTTCCGATGACTGGCGTTCCCCGGTCGCTGGCTAAGTCTGGCCGACCGTTTCAAAACATCGGCCAGCGCTGCTGGTCGATGCTGTTTGCATCACTCAAGATTTTTTTGCGTTCGTTGATACCCGACTCGGATGTCGAGGGACGCCGCTGCATTGCACGAGGAACCAGGGATGTTCTCACCGGCCAACCAGCCCCATTTCACGTTGACCCTCGAAGGGGCGGACTTTCAGGTCCTGGCCTTCAAGGGCCGCGAAGCCCTGAATACGCCATTCGAATTTGAGCTGGAGCTGGTCAGCGAACGATCCTTCCTCGACCTCGAAAGCCTGCTGCACAAACTGGCTTTTCTACAGCTTGCACAAAATGGCACCGGCATTCACGGGCTGGTCTACAGCATCGCCCAGGGCGAGGCCGGTAAACGCCTGACCCGCTATCGGATTTCCCTGCGCCCGCAACTGGCCTACCTGGCCCATCGGGTGAATCAGCGGATCTTCCAACAGATGACCGTGCCACAGATCATCGCCCAGGTGCTGGAAGAGCACGGGATTCTGGCCAGCGATCACAAGTTCCAGCTGGTTGCGGTGTATCCCGAGCGCATTTATTGCGTGCAGTACGACGAATCCGACCTGCAATTCGTCCAGCGCCTGTGCGAAGAGGAGGGGATTCACTACCACTTCCAGCACAGCACCAAAGGCCATTTGTTGGTATTCGGCGACGACCAGACGGTGTTCCCGAAACTCGCGCCGGTGGCCTATCAGCAGGACACGGGACTGGTCGCCGACACGCCGATGATCAAGCGCTTCGGGCTGCGTCTGGCGACCCGCACCAGCCGCGTCACCCGCCGTGACTACGACTTCACCAAGCCGCGTATCGAACTGGAAAGTGACGCCAAGAGCGCCGCCCAACCGGACCTCGAGGATTACGATTATCCGGGGCGTTTCGTCGACCGCGAGCGTGGCAAGCACCTGGCCAATCGGAACCTGGAACGGCATCGCAGCGACTATCGGCTGGCCGACGGTCGCAGCGATCAGCCGCTGCTGGTCAGCGGGCATTTCCTGGCCCTGACCGACCACGCCAACCCGGCGTGGAACGACCTCTGGCTGCTCACCGAAATCCGCCACGAAGGCAAACAACCGCAGGTGCTGGAAGAGTCGGTGACCAGCGACGTCACCGACCTCAAGGACGATTTCCACCAGGGTTACCGCAACCAGTTCAGCGCGATCCCGTGGAACGTGCCATACCGTCCGCCGCTGGAGCACCCGAAACCCAAAGTCCTCGGCACCCAGAGCGCTGTGGTCACCGGGCCTGAAGGTGAGGAAATCTTCTGCGACCAGTACGGTCGGGTGAAGGTGCAGTTCTTCTGGGACCGCGAAGGCCAGCACGACGACAAGACCAGTTGCTGGATGCGCGTCGCCTCGAACTGGGCCAGCCAGAACTTCGGCTCGATCAACCTGCCGCGCATCGGCATGGAAGTGCTGATCACCTTCCTCGAAGGCGATCCCGATCAGCCGCTGATCACCGGTTGCCTGTACCACGGGGTGAACCTGCCGCCGTACAAGCTGCCGGATTTCAAGACCCTGGCCACGGTCAAGAGCAAGGAATACAAGGGCAGCCGCGCCAACGAACTGCGCATCGACGACACCACCAGCGAGATCAGCATTGCCCTGCGCAGTGACCATGGCGCGAGTGCGATCAACCTCGGCTATCTGACCCATCCACGCCCGTCCGGCGGCCAGCCACGCGGCGAGGGTTTTGAACTGCGCACCGACCGTCATGGCGCGGTGCGCGCGGCGGCCGGTTTGCTGGTGACCACCGAACCGCGACCGAACGAATCCAAGCACCACAAGGACCTCCCGGAAACCGCCGAACGCCTGGCCACCGCCGCCGATCAGCAGGACGGTTTCGCGATGCAGGCCAAGGAACTGCAAGCCCAGGAACCGGGCGATCAGGATGACGTGGCCAAGGCCCTGCACAGCCAGCATCAAGGTATTCTTGGCAGCGGTCCGGCGAACATGAGCGCCAACGAATTCCCGGAATTCACCGAACCGCATCTGGTGCTCGCGAGCCCGGCCGGCATCGCGCTAACTACCCCGCGCTCCAGCCATATCGCCACTGGCGAGCACTTGGCCCTGAGCAGCACCGGTCACACCAGCCTGTCGATCGGCAAACGCCTGCTGGCCAGCGCCAGTCGCGGCATGCGCCTGTTCGTGCAGAGCATGGGCTGGCGTCTGGTCGCGGCCTCCGGCGACATCGACGTGCGCGCGTTGAAGGACAGCATCAACCTGCTGGCCAAACTCAACATCACCGCCAACGCGGATCGCATCACCATCACCGCCAAGACCGAACTGGTGATCCAGGGCGGCGGCAGCGCCACCACCTACAACGCCGGTGGCATTACCCACGTCACCACCGGGCCGTATACCGCTCATGCAGCCAACTTTGCCTACACCGGAGCGAAGAGTCTGGCCGGCGCGTTCCCCGAACCGCCGAAGCCGGGCAAAGGCAACCTCGAACTGTTCAACCAGTACGCCGGGAGCCAAGGCATCAAGGGTGGCGACTTCGAAGTGATCGATGCGTTGGGCAAGAGCCTCAAGGGCACGCTCGACGGCAAGGGTTTTGCGACGGTCTCCGGCGCCGCGCCGGGGCCGGCGCGCGTGCTGTTCGGCAAGGACCCGGCGAACACCTGGAGCGATGGCAGTTACATCGGCAAGCCGGAGTGGCCGTTAACACCGCCGAGTGCCGAGGACATTCCAAGCCAGGTGCAATCGATGGTCGCGCAGGTACTGCCGAGCAAGAACTGGGACGTGCTGGAGAAGGGCAAGAATCTGGCGCAGACCGGGATGAGTGCGATGCAGAGCGCGCAGGGCGCGATGCAAACGGCGCAGCAAGTCCAAGGCGCGCTGCAGGGCGGCGCGGCCGGATTGCCCAAGCTGGCCAGCGCCGCCATGCCTAGTGCGTCGAGCATTCTCGGTGCGGCGAGCAAGAGCGGCAAGCTGCCGAGTCTGCCGGCGGTAACCCCTCCCAAGACCTCCTTTAAAACCCCGGGCCTGTTGGCGGGTGAGATGCTGTCATGACCACTGAAATTGTAAAACGTGAACCTCAGGTCGCCATCGTTCCACTGAGCGCCATCGACATCCAGGACGTTGCCAGCAGTGCGGCGGTATTCGACGCCTGGCTGCAATCCGCCAGCGGTGGCGTCGTCACCCTCGACCGGATCAAGAATGTCGCCGGTGCGTTGCCGGTGGTGGGCAACATCATGGCGCTAGTCGACGCGCTGGGCGACATCGTTACCCTGTCCAACGCGCAGAAACGTGACTTGCTTGCCTGGGCCAGTCTGGGCATCAACCTGATCGGTGTGTTGCCACTGCCACCGGCAATGGCGGCGGCGCGCATGACCCTGCGCCCGACCCTGTTTCTGGTACGCCAAGAGATGAGGGCTACCAGCAAAATGCTGCTCAGTGCATCCGTGATCGAGGTGCTGGTCGGGCATCTGAACGCCTCTATCATGGGCACCCTCGACGACTTCGTTGAACAGGCCAAAGGCAAGTTGCCCGGTATTCTCGCCGACGCCGGCAAGCTGGGCGAAGACGTCATCAGCGAGATCGCCAAAGGCCTCGAAACGGTCGCCAACGGTAAGCTCGACGCAAAGGGGGATGCCCAGGCTGCCAGTCAACAAATCAGCGCTGCGGGTGACCAGTTACTGAACGATCCTCTCGCGGCGATTGGCAACATTTTCGGGGCCGCCGCCAGTGCTTATAAAGCTGCCGGCAAGGGTCTCGCCAACGGGGCAGCCGATCATCTTCTACCCGACGAAATCAAAAAAAAGGTTGCCACCGAAACCGCGAAACTGCGCGCGATGGGCCCGGAGCTACGCACCCAACTGAGCAAACTCKACGATGAATCGGTGCAGAACTCCATCGGCTGGCTGCTGCTGATCCTCTCCAGCGCCGTCACACTGTGGCGCAAGCGCAATGCCCATGGCCAGAGCACCGCGGTCCATACGGAGAAGACCAGTCAGGCCACGCACACGGCTTCAGAGGGCCAGTTGGGTGTTAACCAAAAGCAAGCTCCAGCGAAAAAAGCGCCCAATCCGAAGAAAGGTCCCTGTGAATGCAGCACGGACTTCAGCATCAATTTCGCCTTGGGTTCGGAAAGCCTCAGCCATACCGATTTCAGCCTGCCCGGCCCATTCCCGATCGAATGGACACGCACTTACAACTCACGCCTCGACGCCTACGATCAGAGCGAACTCGGCGCCCGCTGGATCAGCGAGTTCACCACACGTTTCGACTGCGTGGATGATGGCCTGACCTTCTACGGCGCCGACGGCCGTGACCACAGCTATCCACTGCCCAAAGTCGGTCTGTTTCACTACGACGCCATCGAAAACATCACCCTCGTTCGTGCCAGCGAAGATCAGCTATTGCTGTGCCGTGGTTTCGAACGCAAGGAAACCTACGTCCGCCGTGGCCAGCGTTATGTGCTGACCAACATCTCGCTGCGCAACGGCGCCGGGATCATGCTGCATTACGAGCATCGGCACGGCGAACAATCGGTGCTCTCGGACCTGATCACCTATCAGGAAAACGACATCAGCAAGGTCCATCTGCACCTCGGCACGCTGATCGACGATCACGGCCGACTGACAGGCCTCTGGCAAATCGTTGACGGTGCTCCACTGCGACAACTCTGTGCCTACCAGTACGACGCGTATAGCGACCTGATTCAGGCGCAAGACGAGAACGGCGCAGTTTGGTCGTATCACTACCAGCATCACCTGATCACCCGTTACACCGATCGCACCGGTCGCGGCATGAATCTGGAGTGGGACGGCCAGGGCGCCAAAGCCAAAGCCGTGCGCGAATGGGCCGACGACGGCAGTTTCGACACGCGTCTGGAATGGGATGAAAATATTCGTCTGACGTATGTCACCGACGCACTCGGCAACGAGACTTGGCACTACTACGACATTCTTGGCTACACCTACCGCATCCGCTACGCCGACGAACGCTCGGAATGGTTCTTCCGCGATGACGCGAAAAACGTAGTGCGTCATGTTCATGCCGACGGCAGCACGGATCGCTACAGTTACGATGAACGCGGCAATCTGCTTAAGCACATCCGCGCCGATCACACGGTGATGCATTACGCCTACGACGATCAGGACATGCTGATCAAGATCAGCGACGCCGAGGGCGGTCAGTGGCAGCGCGCCTATGACGACCAAGGCAATCTGGTCGAAGCGCTCGACCCGCTGGGTAACAAAACCGAATACGCCTACAACAAGTCCGGCCAGCCCACCGCGATCAAGGACGCCAACGGCAACGAAAAGACTCTCGACTACAACGACGCCGGGCAACTGGTCGAGTACGTCGATTGCTCGGGCAAGACCAGCGCCTGGGAATACAACGAACTGGGGCAGATGATCTGCTTCACTGACGCGGCGGGACAAAGTACCGAGTACCAATACAAGGCCGGACAACTGGCGCTGATCAAACATCCGGACAAGACCGAGGAGCGTTTCGAGCGCGATGCCGAGGGCCGTTTGCTGGCCCACGTCGATGGCCTGGATCGCTGCACCACCTGGAGCTACACCGCTGCGGGCTTTATCGCCGAACGGGTCGATGCCGCCGAACAAACCCTGCGCTACCGCTGGGACCGCCTCGGTCGATTGGTCGCGCTGGAAAACGAAAACGAGCGACGCGCACACTTTCTCTACGACCCGGTGGGTCGGCTGCTGGAAGAAACCGGCTTCGATGGCCGTACCACCCGTTATCAGTACGACCCCGAAAGCGGTCGCTTGGCCAGAACGCTCAACGGTGAACGCAGCATCGCCTTGAGCTTCGACCCGATGGGCCGCTTGACCGAACGCCGCGCCACGCTGGGCGAGCAGTCGCAAAGCGAAACCTTCGCCTACGATGGCAACGGCAACCTGATCCTGGCCAACAACGCCGACAGCCGTCTGCAATGGTTCCACGATCCGGCCGGCAACCTGCTGCGTGAACATCAGCATTACCTGGGCCTGGAAAAACCACTGGTTGCGGTCTGGCAACACGAGTACGACGTGCTCAATCAGCGCGTTGCCACCGTGCGCCCGGACGGCCACCGCGTCAGCTGGCTGACCTACGGCAGCGGCCATTTGCTCGGCCTGCGTCTGGATGAGCATGAGCTGATCGGTTATGAGCGCGATGATCTGCACCGCGAAGTCGCCCGCCATCAGGGTAACCGCTTGCTGCAAACCCAGAAGTGGGACCCGGCCGGACGTCTGCAAGAGCAACTGCTGGGACGCAGTGACGACAAGTCCACGCTGCTCAAACGTGAATACAAATACGATGCCGCTGGCCAACTGACCGATATCAACGATAGCCGCCGTGGTCCATTGGCCTACCGTTACGATCCGGTCGGCCGACTGCTCAGCGCCACCAGCCGCCTCGGCGTGGAAACCTTCGCCTTTGACCCGGCCAGCAACCTGCTGGATGACAAGACTGCAGAAATCCGCCGACCGTTGGATCAGGACTCGCCGCGCAGCAAACTGCTCGACAACCTCTTGCGCGAATACGCTGGCACTCATTACGAGTACGACGAACGCGGCAACCAGATTCAGCGCTGGCACAACGGCAGCTACAGCCGGATGCAATGGGACCTGTTCGACCGTCTGGTGCATTTCGACGATGCTCGCCTGGCGGTGGACTACGCCTACGATGCCCTCGGTCGTCGCCTGCACAAGAACTCCAGCGCGCACTACAAACAGCGTCCGGAAGCCGGTTCTTTATGGAATCGCAATGAACATGCGCGCAGACAACGTGAACTCGGTTGCGGCTTTACCTTGTATGGCTGGGATGGCGACAACCTGGCCTGGGAAAGCAGCCCGGCTCAGGCCGATGGTGGCGCCGGCAGAACGGTGCACTACGTCTTCGAGCCCGGCTCCTTCGTTCCGGTGGCCCAGGCCTTGCGGCATAAACCGATCATTCTGTTAGGCCAGCCGGACTACAGCGGCGACTACAGCCTCGACGACGATCCGTTGTGGAATCACAAGCCGATTGCGCAGCCGTTCGATATGTTGGCTTGGTATCAATGCGACCATTTGGGCACGCCACAGGAACTGACCGACCACAATGGCGACATAGCCTGGAGTGCGCAGTACAAGGCCTGGGGCGAAGTGCGCGAACAACGCTCGGCGTTGGCGCAGCAGCATGGCCTGACCAACCCGATCCGGTTCCAGGGGCAGTATCACGATCATGAGACGGGGCTGCATTACAACCGATACCGGTATTATGATCCAAGGGTTGGGCGGTTCATTTCGCAGGATCCGATACGCTATGAAGGGGGGCTGAACCTTTACAGGTATGCACCGAACCCGGTGGAGTGGATTGATCCATTGGGGTTGGATACTGTTATTGCTACGAATAGCCGCGCTAGTGCAATGAGGAAAGCGCAGCAACACGCTCAGGTTCCAAGAGTGGGAAGAGGCGGCCAAGATATTGCCGCGCAAGAACTGAACGGAGACAGCGAGGGACGTTTTTGTGCTTGCCTGAAAAAGCGTGGCGTCAAAACGCTGGGACGGCGCGGTTACGACGGATCAGAGGTATTTGATCATCCGGATGGCCATCCTCATATGGTTGGAGAGGGGCACCCAGACCATCACAGCACCCCTCATGTTCATGCGAAGAACAAAAAGGGAGAAGCAAAAGTATTCACTTATCCAGGAGCGATGTAGCGTGAAGCACTACAGGATTTTATGTTATCGATCAAAATTCGACGAATTTAAAAAGGCGTCAAGCGAGCGCATTAATAAAATTCCTGCGGAGAATAATGATGACTTTGCTTTGTTAGCTTCTGTTGATAAAAAAGGTTCTGTTGGGTTCGATAAAACCTCTCAAGGCTGCGCTGCGATCAAATCGCTGGTTTCCAGTTGCTATTACGTTGATATTGACGGAAAGCTTCAGTCGCCCTCGACAAAAGAACTAAATTATATGCCTCTGTTTATGTTTAGAGATAAGGGAGGGGAGTTCGAAGAGGCAGTCAGTGCGCATAGGCAATACGAAAAGGATATCAAAAGATATGCAGTGCTATCGAGGTATCGAGGTGTCGAAAAACCCGAGCCTGCTATGCTAACTGGCTTTTTGCTGAGTGATGGCTTTTCAATAAGTTTGGACGTATATGAGCTTCTAAAAAATACCTGTCATTATGTGGCGATTGCGAAAATTTCAGGCGAGTACGGATATGGTGCATTTGATGTTTTTTCAAGCAGCCTAGATTTTTTCTTCGACGAGTTTAGTTCTATTGCGGGCGAGTCAGCGGAGTGGGTCATGGTTGATAAACCATCCGAGTTCATAAGTACTTAAATTAGGGGGGGACTGTCCTTGCCTTATCGAAGTAATCCGAATTTACCCTGGGAGGAGGTTCACTTGGCAGTGCGCTCAAATACGACGGAGGAAACAAAACATGAAAGATATCATCCGCATGGGCGACTCAACCTCTCACGGAGGCGTGGTGCTTGAAGCTTTCTCTCAAACCGACCTCAACGGCAAACCCATAGCCGGTGTCGGCCACCAGGTCAGCTGCCCATTGTGCAAAGGCATTTTTCCCATCGCTGAGGGCAGCAGCACCTACACGGTCGGTGGAATTGCTGTGGCACTAGATGGCATGAAAACCGCCTGTGGTGCCAGTCTGATAGCCAGCGGTCCAAAGGGGGCTGTGATTAGCTGACGCTCCTCTAGCTTTAGAGCAAATCATCCGGTCGGCCGACTGCTCAGCGCCACCAGCCGCCTCGGCGTGGAAACCTTTGCCTTCGACCCGGCCAGCAACCTGCTCGACGACAAGACTGCAGAAATCCGCCGACCGTTGGATCAGGACTCGCCGCGCAGCAAACTGCTCGACAACCTCTTGCGCGAATACGCTGGCACTCATTACGAGTACGACGAGCGCGGCAACCAGATTCAGCGCTGGCACAACGGCAGCTACAGTCGGATGCAATGGGACCTGTTCGACCGTCTGGTGCATTTCGACGATGCTCGCCTGGCGGTGGACTACGCCTACGATGCCCTCGGTCGTCGCCTGCACAAGAACTCCAGCGCGCACTACAAACAGCGTCCGGAAGCCGGTTCTCTATGGAATCGCAATGAACATGCGCGCAGACAACGTGAACTCGGTTGCGGCTTTACCTTGTATGGCTGGGATGGCGACAATCTGGCGTGGGAAAGCAGCCCGGCTCAGGCTGACGGTGCCGCCGGCCGCACCGTGCACTATATTTACGAGCCCGGTACTTTTGTCCCGCTGACCCAGGCTCTGCGGCATAAATCTATTCACCTTATGGCTCAGCCGGACTACAGCGGCGACTACAGCCTCGACGACGATCCGTTGTGGAACCACAAGCCGAGTGCACAACCGTTCGATGTGCTGGCCTGGTATCAGTGCGACCATTTGGGTACGCCGCGAGAACTCACCGACCAGAACGGCGACATCGCCTGGAGCGCACAGTACAAAGCATGGGGTGAAATCCGCGAACAGCGCTCGGCGTTGGCGCAGCAGCATGGACTGACCAACTCGATCCGGTTCCAGGGGCAGTACCACGATCATGAGACAGGGCTGCATTACAACCGATACCGGTATTATGATCCAAGGGTTGGGCGGTTTATATCGCAGGATCCGATAAGCTACGATGGAGGTCTGAACCTTTACCAATACACGCCGAATCCAATTGGGTGGGTCGACCCACTGGGATTGGCTCGAATATACAAAGATGCTCCTTATCACGGCACCTCAGATAATGCGGTAAAAAGCCGTGCTCCAACAGACGGCCAAATTGCGCTGAACAACTCTGTCCAGGTTAAGGAAACATCTCCAAGACGGGTCGGTGTTGATGCGAACAATAACGAGCTTGTTGTCATGGACAAGACCAGAACCTATCCGAATGGGGATGAGGAATTTCATGGTCACGTCCGCTGTTGGTGTGATTTGCACAATGATCAACAATCAGCACTCAAAAAAGCCGGCATGGTAACTGGTAAGGGAAAAATTAAAAGGTGAGAACCATGGACAAAAAACACAGCAAAGAAGAACTTGAAATTATGTTGCAATCTGATGATAGCGACGTGGTGATAGACGCCCTTCTTTATCTATGCTTCAACATCAACGATCCAGAGTGGGTTCAGAAAAAATGCATTGAAACAATAGAAAGCGGGAAAAATGACGACATCAAGGGGTTGGCTATAACTTGCATAGGGCATGTCGCTCGGATCTACTCAGAAATTGACAGATCGTTGGTTATCCCTCTTTTACGCGACAAACTAACAGACGACTCTTTGTCTGGAAGAGCCCAAGATGCTCTTGATGATATTGATATGTATGTCAAGTAGGCCAGCGCAAGACTGCTTTGAAACAAGCGATGGGAATGTTCGTATTTGGATCGAACAAAGTATGTCTATTCAGGTCAAGGCAACAACAGAGCAAAACGATCCTGTTGAGTTGTCTAAGTCAGAGGCACTAGAAATTGCGGATGTACTCCGAGATTTCGCAAGCCGTATTTAAGGTCTGCAGCGATAATGACGAGGTGGGACTAAGTGAAAGAAATCATCCGCCTAGGTGACTCCACATCTCACGGAGGAGTGGTACTTGAATCCTTCTCTCAAACCGACCTCAACGGCAAACCCATAGCCGGCGTCGGCCATAAAGTCAGCTGCCCGCTATGCAAGGGGATTTTCCCCATAGCCGAGGGCAGCAGCACCTACACGGTAGGCGGAATTGCTGTGGCACTGGACGGTATGAAAACCGCGTGCGGCGCCGCTCTTATTGCCAGTAACCCAAAAAGTGCTGTGATTAGTTAGATCCAATGACTTAAGCATTGCCAGAAATACCCTGATTGTTCCCAAGTTTTGCGACATGGGCGCAAAAGCTTACCTATAACCGTTGTTTCTATTTGAGATTTTGTATGCTGCCATTCAAACCTGTTTTTAGCCGTTGCCGGACTGTTTGTGCTTTGACACTGGTCCTCCTCGGCGGCTCAACCATAGCGCAAGCCGCACCGAGGGAAGATCTAACCCAAAAACTGGACGAGGCGGTGATGGCGTACGCTTATTCCAAAGAAGGCAAAGATTTTAATACCGTCAACACGTTGCTCAAAAAGGGGGCGAAACCCAATATTCAGGTTTTGTGGCATGCCGCTTATTACAAACGGCCCGATCTGGTCGATCGTCTGCTTGCATACCCGGTGGATGTAAACGAAGCCATCAGCGAAAACGGTGAAACAGTGCTGCTGTCGGTGCTGGGTAATGTCGACACCCCGCAGGCATCTGGAGATGATTTGCTAATTCTGCAGAGCTTGCTCAAGGCAGGGGCCAATACGAATGTGATTGCTCAAGGTGGGACCAATACTCCACTCATTGCAGCCGTCAACAGCGAGAAATCCACCCAGCCAGAACTGGTCAAACTACTGTTGCAGTTTGGTGCTGACGCCAAGTTGGTGACCCCTCAGGGATTCTCGCCACTCATGGATGGAGGGGCTTCCAGCCTTGAGGTCATCAAACTGCTGATCGCTGCAGGTACCGATCCTTATGGCGTCAGCAAAGTGGGTTCAACCCCTTTGCATTTTGTCTGCAAGCGAGCCTATGCGCTGAACGACCAGCCAGACCCGCAAGCGGCACAACGTATCGCCCTGTTGCACAAAGCTGGAACGTCAGTTGATGCACTGCAGCCACAGCAGCAACCATGGCCTGTTGGCACACCCTTGCTGGAAAATGCTATCAGTCACAATCCGGATTGCATGAAGGCCTTGCTGGCTGCTGGTGCTAATCAGGATTCGCCCGCTTTCCCAGCAGAATACGTGGCAGAAGATCCGAGCGTGAAAGGTCAAACGGTGCGTCAGCATGTACTCGAATCGGCGAAAGACGTCCCCCAACTGTATTCGGATGCCATTGTGAAGTTGTTCGAATAAGACTGGTTGATAGGCAATACATCTGAGATATCAAACGTGTTCAAGGAGTGAATATGAAAAAAGCTATTGTGGTCTTTGTAATGGCAAGTGCGTTGGGTTCCTTTGGCCATGCCTATGCAGAGGGGCCGGACTCAGTTGAAATGAAGGGTATGTACGACGGCAGTCGCAATTCATCGGGGCTCATTAGCTACTGTGTCGATAAAGGTTTTCTGAAGTCTGACAGCATCGAGAATGCCAAGAAGATGGTCGCATACGTATCGGGTGTTCCAGTGGAAATAGATAAGCGTGATGGAGACAAGAGTGAAGCCAATGGCCGAAAGGGCCTGGTGAGAGTGGGCGAAGGACAATACAAGGATTTACAAACCTCCGCTCCACAAGGTGTTGAGGTGTGGTGCGAGCAAGCTGATGAGGGTCTCCGTAAGGGGCTGAGTTCTGTCGGCCTGTGAGTGAGCTTACTCAAACGTAACTTGCACGCATCGGTACGGGCGGACGCCCGCGAATGAGCGCTCCGCCGATGACGTGTCGCGTGTGTGCTAGACCGCAGTGTTCTGCTCAGCCCCCGTCCAACCGGCCTGGCGCAAGGCATGCAGCAAGGTGCCGGCATCCAGCCCCGGTACCGAATGCCCATTGCCCTCGGTAGTGTCGGAGGCCAGCAAGGCATTGATGATGGCTTCTTCTACCGCTTCGGTGGCGGCCAGGAACAACTCGCTGATGTGGTCGTTGTTGACCATGCGCAGGTTGTCGCAGGTCGGCGCCCCTTTGCCCTGGTAGGCGGCGGGCGGCACGTGTTGATTGCCGGTGGCGAAGGCCACGAAAATGTCACCGCTGTGGTCCTCGTTGCCGCCGCCAGTACGGGCGAGGCCGAGGCTGGCACGCTGGGCGAGGCGTGTGCACTGGTGCGGCAGCAACGGCGCATCGGTGGCCAGGCAAACGACGATCGAGCCCATGCCCGGATAGGGCAGGGACGCTTTGAGGAACGGCGAGTCGGCCTTTTCCATATAACGCCCGACCGGGTAACCGTCGACGCGCAATTCGTTGCGGATGCCGTGGTTGGCCTGGACGATGGCGCCGACGGTCCAGCCACCCTGAGCGCTGCTCAAGCGACGCGAAGCGGTGCCAATGCCGCCCTTGAATTCATGACAGATCATGCCGCTGCCGCCGCCGATGGCACCTTCGGTGACCGGGCCGCCAACGGCAGCGCGCAGGGCCTGGGCCACGTGTTCGGTCTTCACGTGGAAGCCATTGATATCGCTGAGCAAGCCGTCGAAGGTCTCCAGCACCACCGGCATGTTCCAGTACAGTCGCCCGTCATCGGGTTGGTTCTGGCGATCCAGTTCAATCAGCGCATCACGCACCACACCCAGGCTGTGGGTGTTGGTGAAGGCGATCGGGCTGGTCAGCAGGCCGGCCTCGCGAATCCACTCAAGCCCCGTCGCATCGCCATTGCCATTGAGCACATGGACACCGGCAAAACACGGCTGTTGATTGGTGGAACCGGCCCTCGGTTCGATAACCGTGACGCCGGTATGAATGTCGCGGCCGTCGGCAGTTCGTCCACGCACATTGCTGTGGCCGACCCGTACGCCGGGCACATCGGTGATGGCGTTGAGAGGGCCGGGTTGCAGCTGGCCGAATTGGATGTTCAGGTCGCGGGCACGTGGTTTCATGCTGAAACTCTCAGTCAAGTTAGACAGTAAAGGCGCACATTGCTCAGGGCATGCGCCGGGGGGACGTCGGCTCGGTTGCCGTTCTTGATGGTGTTCCAGCGTCGCGTGCAGACACGCTTGATCGCATGGGACGGTGGACAGGTTAGTGAGGCCGGCCGCAGGTGCCTATTACCCAGGTGGGGTACTCGCAAGGGGGTAGTGACTGGAAGGTCGACGGGCTGAACTGATCCGTATTTTCCCGGGCTATCTGCTTCTGTAATGAATCCAGTCCGAGCCTCACAATGACGCTGCAACCACAGACGTATAATTTTGGAGGCCAAATGTTGAAGATGGCGATTTTCCTGGGTGGATTTCTGGCATTGACCATTGTGATCGGTGCGCTTGCGACCATCTCTCCGATGTAACCAAAAGACGATAGCGCCGCGTTTTTCCGGACCCTCCCGACCTTGTATACGTGGCGCTTTTCGAACGTTACCGGCACAGCCTTTGTTGCGACCTTTAGTGCCCGGTTACGGGCCGGTCAGGTGACGGTGGGGATGTAGTCGATGTACGCCAATCGCTCGCCATTCTGGTAAATGTCAACGGCGGTGTAATGGGGCGCGCTGGGGGGCATGACCCGGTCGTACCTGGCCTGCGTACAGGACAGCATTTGTGCCCAGTTTCCAGGCCGTTGGATCAAGTGCAGATCCAGCATGAGGATCGACGGATTAAAGCCTTGCGGGGCTCGCATGGTCAGATAAGCCTCGATTCCCGGATTGGCAACTTCAACATCACCCACAACGTGGAAGTCATCCGGTTTCGGTGGCATTGCGTTCAGCCATGCATGCCAGTCTTTGCTGCTAATACTCATTTTTCTATTCCTTGAGAAATGAAACCCGAAGCTTGAACTACTGCGGTTCCGTATGGCGCTTCGTATGCCATCGAATGAAATACCCGGTGTCCAATCGACCGTAAAAGGTCTCCTGTCTAAAGGTGTAGACGAGGAAAGGGCGCTCCCGCTTCAGCCTGGACGAACGGTCGCCACGGGGGGGCTCAGGGCATGAAGCCCGGGTTTGAATTCAACGCGTGCCGCTCAGGGTTCAAGGAATGAAGCGGTAACCGACACCGGTTTCGGTCACGAGATGGCGTGGCTGCGACGGGTCTGCTTCGATTTTCTTGCGCAGGCCGCCCATGAACACCCGAAGGTACGGCGTATCGTTGGTGTGCGAAGGGCCCCATACCGCTTTGAGCAGTTGCAGGTGCGTCAGGACCCGGTCCGGGTGCGAGCACAGATGAACCAGCAAGCGGTATTCCAGCGGCGTCAGGTGCAAAGGGACACCGGCGCGCTCCACGACGCGTCGGTCCAGATCAATTTGAATGTCGGAGAAGGCCAGGACCGAGCGGTTCTCGGTATCTTTCACACGCCTGCGTAACAGGGCACGCACGCGTGCGAGCAGTTCGCCGGTGCCGAAGGGTTTTACCAGGTAGTCGTCGGCCCCGGTGTCGAGGGCGAGGATCTTGTCGGATTCGGCGCCACGGGCCGACAAGACAATGATCGGCACCTCCGACCAGGTGCGCAGATCCCGGATGAGGTCAACGCCATCACCGTCAGGCAGGCCGAGATCCAGCACGATCAAGTCCGGCCGGCGCGTTCCCGCGTCGATCAGGCCGCGCTGAAAGGTCTCGGCTTCATGCACTTCCAGGCCATCGGCTTGCAGGGCCATCCGCACAAAACGGCGAATGTCCTTTTCGTCTTCAATCAGCAGGACGCGCAGCACCGGTTCGCTCATGATGGGTCCTCGTCAGTTTGCGGTGAAAGCGCTTCGATGTTCGGCGGCTCCTCTCGGGGTAGACGTAGCGTGAAGCGCGCACCGCCTTCCGGGCGGGTCACACCGAGCATGGTTCCGCCATGCGCCTGGGCGATTGCCCGGCAGATGGCCAGGCCCAGGCCGACGCCGGGAATCGAACTTTCCTTTTTGCCGCGCATGAATTTGTTGAAGATCGCCTCTTCGTGTCCGCGGGGCAAGCCCGGTCCCTCATCGGCGACCCACAATTCAATGCTCTCGGGCGTGGTGCTGGCGCCCAGGCTGATCGGGGTGCCGGGTGGGGTGTACTTGATGGCGTTTTCCATCAGGTTGATGAGGATGCGCTCGATCAGCACCGCATCGATGCGAACCAGTGGCAAGTCCTCCTCGAGTGCGACCTGCACCGAACGCCCTGCCAGAATCGGATGAATAGCTCTCAGGGCGCTACCGACCACGTCTTCGATGGGCTGCCATTGGCGATTCAACACCACGCTGCCGGATTCGAGACGAGCCATGTCCAGCAGGTTATTGACCAGCGTATTCATGCGCAATGCGGATTCGCCCACCGCCGTGGCGATCTCGGCGGCTTCACCGGTCAGGGGCGGTTTGGTCAGCTTGAGCGCTTCGGCGAGCCCGACCATGACTGACAGCGGGGTGCGCAGATCGTGGGAGATGGCCGAGAGCAGCGAGTTGCGCAACCGCTCGGATTCCATCTGAACGGTGGTGTCCTGGGCAACGTTGATGTAGTGAATCCGTTCGAGCGAGATGGCCAGCAATGACGCGCAGGTGTCGAGCAGGCGCCGCTGTTCCGGCACCGCCAGCCGGGTCGTATCGCGCGGTTGCACGGCCAGCACCCCGCGCACCCGCATGGGCGCCGACAAGGGCAGGTAGAGCGTGGAGCTGGAGGGCAGGGTGTCGGTGCCGTATCCGGCCGGTTCGGTTTTGTCGTACGACCACTGGGCAATCGCAACGTCGACTTGCGGTGGGTCCCCCGTGACCATCGGCGCCTGCAGTTTATTGTTGTCGTCGGCCACCAGCAGTGCCGACCGGGCGCCAAACTCGGCCGCGAGGAACTGCGCGCCGATTTCCGCGACCTGTTCGGTCAGCAGTGCGGCGGACAACAGGCGCGACATCTCATACAGCCCGCGCATGCGGTCTTCGCGCCGTTGCGCCACCCGCGCCTGGTAGGTCAGGCTGGCGGTCATTTGCCCGATTACCAGGGCGACCACGAGCATGACGCTAAAGGTCACCAGATACTGGATATCGGCGATGGCGAATGAAAAACGCGGCGCCACAAAGAAAAAGTCGAAGGCGCCGACCGAGACGAAGGCCGCCATGATCGCCGGGCCACGCCCAAAGCGCACCGCGACGGCGACGACCGCCAGCAGGAACAGCATGACGATGTTCGCCTGTTCCAGCACCTGGAACAGCGGCATGGCCAGCAGGGTCGTCACCGCACAGATCGCGACGCTCCAGAGATAGGGGCGCCAGGTGATCGGGCTGTCGCTGGCGGTGGAGGTTGTCTCGGCTGGTGGGCGGCGACTCTCCGGCAGCGAGATTTGAATCACGTCGAGATCGGCGCCCAGCACCCCAATCCGATCGGCAAGCACCCGCCGCCAGAGTCGTTGGCGCGGACGTTCATCACGGCCCAGCACGACTTTTGAAAGGTTGTGCTGCCGGGCGTACTTGACCAGCGTTTCGGCAATGTCCTGGCCCGCCAGGGTGGAGATTTGCGCGCCCATGTCCTGAGCCAGTTTCAAGGTTGCCAGCACCCGACGCCGCTTGACCTCGGGCAGGCGCTGCAAGGTCGGGGTTTCGACATACACGGCGTGCCACGGCACGTTGAGCTGAGCGGCCAGGCGCGCCGTCGAGCGTACGGTTTTTTCGGCCTGATCATTGGGGCCGACGCAGGCAAGCAACGACTCGCGGGTGCCCCACACCGGTTTCACCGCGCCGCTTTGGCGATACTGCAACATCTCGCTGTCGACCCGGTCGGCGGTGCGGCGCAGCGCCAGTTCGCGCAGGGCGATCAGGTTGCCCTTGCGGAAGAAGTTCTGCACCGCGCGCTCGGCCTGTTGCTCCATATAGACCTTGCCTTCCTTCAAGCGCTGCAACAGATCGTCGGGCGGCAGGTCGACGATGACCACTTCATCGGCGGTGTCGAAGACATGGTCGGGCACGGTCTCCCAGACACGAATCCCGGTGATGCCACCGACAATGTCGTTCAGGCTTTCGAGGTGCTGAACGTTCATCGTCGACCAGACATCGATACCGGCGCTGAGCAGTTCTTCTACGTCCTGCCAGCGCTTTGGATGGCGGGAGCCTGCGATATTGGAGTGAGCCAGTTCGTCGATCAGGATCAGGCCCGGTTTGCGCGCGAGCGCGGCGTCCAGATCGAACTCGGTCAACGTACGGTTCTTGTCGACCACCTGCTTGCGAGGCAATAGTTCAAGGCCCTCTGTCAGGGCCTGAGTCTCGGCGCGACCGTGGGTTTCGATCACGCCGACCAGCACATCGATGTTTTGCAGCTTCGCGGTCTGTGCCGCGGCAAGCATCGCGTAGGTCTTGCCGACACCGGCGCTGGCGCCGAAAAAAATCTTCAGCMGACCGCGTTTGGCCTGCGCTTCTTCTTCGCGGATCCGGGCCAGTAGCTGGTCCGGATCAGGACGTTCTTCGGCCATCAAGCTCACCGTGTGTTAACGCTCAATGTGCGGCGTCGAGTGCCAGGTTCAGTTCCAGAACGTTGACCCGAGGCTCGCCGAGAAACCCGAGCAGCGTGCCTTCGGCGTGTTGGTTGATCAGCTCGCGAACCTTGTCGACGGGCAGATTGCGCACCCGCGAAACCCGACCCGCCTGGTACAGCGCCGCGGCAATGCTGATATGCGGATCAAGGCCACTGGCGGAACTGTAGACCAGGTCGGCGGGCACCGTGGCGGTGTTGCCGGGATCGGCAGCGTGCAAGGCATCGATGCGGCCCTTGAGCGCATCCGCCAGCGCCGGGTTCAGCGGACCGAGGTTCGAGCCGCCCGAGGCCAGCGGGTTGTAGGGCATGGGGCTGGTGGCGGAAGGGCGGCTCCAGAAATACTTCGGATCACTGAAGCCCTGACCGATCAACAGCGAGCCCACGGTTTTGCCGTCTCTCTCGATCAGGCTACCCGCCGCCTGATGCGGAAAGACCAGCCTGGCAATGCCGGTCGTGACCAGTGGATAGGCCAGGCCGGTGAGCAGTGACAGTGCAATCAGCAGGGTCAACGCCGGACGCAGCAGAGATAACATAGCCATACTCCCTCAAGTCAGACCGACAGCGGACAGCGCCATGTCGATCACTTTTATGCCAATGAATGGAACGATCACCCCACCCAACCCGTAGATCAACAGGTTGCGGCGCAACAACAGCGCAGCACCGACCGGGCGGTACTTCACGCCTCGAAGCGCCAGGGGAATCAGGAAAATGATAATCAGCGCATTGAAAATCACCGCCGACAGCACCGCCGAATTCGGGCTCGTCAGGCCCATGATGTTCAGTGCGGCGAGCTGCGGGTAAGTGCTGACAAAGGCTGCCGGCACGATCGCGAAATACTTGGCGATGTCGTTGGCGATCGAGAAGGTGGTCAGCGAACCCCGGGTCATCAGCATCTGTTTGCCGGTTTCCACCACCTCGATCAACTTGGTCGGGTTGCTGTCGAGGTCGACCATGTTGCCGGCTTCCTTGGCCGCCTGAGTCCCGGAGTTCATCGCCACCGCGACATCCGCCTGCGCCAGCGCCGGGGCATCGTTGGTGCCGTCACCGGTCATGGCCACCAGCCGGCCTTCGGCCTGATAGCTGCGGATCAGTTCGAGTTTTTGTTCGGGGGTGGCTTCCGCGAGGAAGTCATCGACACCGGCCTCGGCGGCGATGGCGGCAGCGGTGATCCGGTTGTCCCCGGTCACCATCACGGTCTTGATCCCCATGCGCCGCAGCTCGGAGAAGCGCTCCTTGATGCCGCCCTTGACGATGTCCTTGAGTTCGATGACGCCCAGCACCCTGGCCCCATCGGCGACCACCAGCGGCGTACTGCCGCGCTGAGCCACTTGTTCGACGATGGTTTGCACCGCTTCCGGAAAGTGTCCGCCCAGGCTTTGGACATGCTTGAGGATCGCCTCGCCGGCGCCCTTGCGCAGTTGCCGCTCATCCATGTTGACGCCGCTCATGCGGGTCTGCGCCGAAAAGTGCACGAAGTGTGCATGCAGCGCGGTGATGTCGCGTTCGCGCAGGTTGAACCGTTGTTTGGCCAGGACCACGATGCTGCGTCCTTCAGGCGTTTCGTCGGCCAGTGACGCCAGCTGTGCGATATCCGCCAGCTCCGCTTCCTTGATGCCCGGTGCCGGCAAGAACGCCGAGGCGTGGCGGTTGCCCAAGGTGATGGTCCCGGTCTTGTCGAGCAGCAACACGTCGACATCACCGGCAGCCTCCACAGCCCGCCCGGAGGTGGCAATCACGTTGGCTTCCATCATGCGGCTCATGCCCGCCACACCTACCGCCGACAGCAGCCCGGCGATGGTCGTGGGGATCAGGCACACCAACAACGAGATGAGCACGGTGATCGACACCGGCGAGCCGGATTTGGCGGCTGCGACCCCAAACAGGGAGTAGGGCAGGAGTGTCACCGTCACGCCGAGGAACACAATCGTCAGTGCGACCAGCAGGATCGACAGGGCGATTTCATTCGGGGTCTTTTGCCGCTTGGCATTTTCGACCATCGCAATCATGCGGTCGACGAAGGTTTCGCCGGGGTTGGCGGTCACGCGGACGACGATCCAGTCCGACAGCACCCGCGTACCGCCGGTCACCGACGAGAAGTCGCCGCCGGACTCGCGAATCACCGGGGCCGATTCGCCGGTAATCGCCGACTCATCCACCGAGGCCGCGCCTTCGATCACCTCGCCGTCGGCGGGGATCACCGAGTTCGCGAGGTCACCGGCTTCAACCACCACCACATCGCCTTTGCACAAGTCACTCGACTGAGCCAACTGCCACTCGGCGCCGTAGTGCGGCTMGCGCAGTTTCTTGGCCCAGGTTTGCTTTTTCAGGTCGCGCAGGGAGGCCGCCTGGGCCTTGCTGCGACCTTCAGCCAGCGCTTCGGCAAAGTTGGCGAACAGCAGGGTAAACCACAGCCACAAGGCAATCGCGAGGATGAACCCGCTGCTGGCTTCACCCTTGCCGCTGAGGGCCTGCCCCCAGAGGGCGGTGGTGATGATCGCGCCGATGTAGACGACGAACATCACCGGGTTGCGCCACTGGATTCGTGGGCTGAGTTTGCGCACCGACTCGACCATGGCAGGCCTTATCAGTTTCGGGTCGAACAAGGAGAACGCTTTACGTGTCATGTTCGTGGTCTCACTTGATCATGATGAGGTGTTCGACGACGGGCCCCAGCGCGAGCGCCGGTACGTAGTTCAGCAAGCCGACCAGCAACACCGTGCCAATCAGCAGTACAACGAACAGCATCCCGTGGGTCGGCATCGTGCCGCCGGTGACGGCCAGGCGTTTTTTCGCGGCGAGGCTGCCGGCGACGGCGAGCACCGGTACGATCACGCCGAAGCGGCCTAGCCAAAAGGCGATGGCCAGCATGATGTTGTAGAACGGGGTGTTGGCCGACAGACCGGCGAAGGCGCTGCCATTGTTGTTGGCTGCCGAGGTGAAGGCGTAGAGGATCTCCGAGAAACCATGGGCGCCAGGGTTGGCGATCCCCAGCTTGCCGGCCTCGGCCATCACCGCAATGGCGGTCCCGAACAGCACCAGCAGCGGCGTCACCAGAATCGCAATGGCGACCATTTTCATCTCGAAGGCTTCGATCTTCTTGCCCAGGTATTCAGGCGTGCGGCCGATCATCAGGCCAGCGATAAACACCGCGAGAATGGCGAATATCAGCATGCCGTACAGACCGGAACCGGTGCCGCCGAACACCACTTCACCGAGTTGCATCAGCACCAGCGGCACCGCACCGCCCAACGGTGTGAACGAGTCGTGCATCGCATTGACCGCACCGCATGAAGCCGCTGTGGTCACCGCCGCAAACAGGCTGGAGGCGCTGATGCCGAAGCGCACTTCCTTGCCCTCCATATTGCCCGCCGCCGTATCAATGCCCAGCGCTGAAAACTGTGGATTGCCGAGTTGTTCGTAATGGGTGACAGCCACCACCGCGATCACGAAGATGATCGTCATCGTCGCCAGCAGCGCCCAGCCCTGGCGTATGTCACCGACGACATGACCGAAGACGAAACACAGCGCGGTCGGGATCAGGAAGATCGCGAGCAACTGGAAGAAATTGGTGATGGCGGTCGGGTTCTCGTAAGGGTGCGACGAGTTGGCGTTGAAGAAACCGCCGCCATTGGTGCCGAGCATCTTGATCGCTTCTTGCGAGGCCACCGGCCCCATGGCAATCGTCTGCTTGTCGGTGCTGGCGGCCTTGGTCACCGGATTGCCCTGGGCATCGAGCGTCGGCTGGCCGGCGTCATTCAGCACCGGGTTCTGGTACTGCATGACCTCCAGTGTCGAGACGTCTTTATACGGGTCAAGGTTTTGAATCACACCCTGACTGACAAAGAACAACGCGAGTATCAGCGACAGTGGCAGCAGCACCCACAAGGTGACGCGGGTGAGGTCAGTCCAGGCGTTGCCGATGCTGTCCGCACTGTGGCGTGCGAACCCGCGGATCAGCGCCACCGCCACCACAATGCCGGTGGCGGCGGACAGGAAGTTCTGCACCGTCAGCGCGAGCATCTGCGTCAGGTAACTCATCGTCGACTCGCCGCTGTAGGCTTGCCAGTTGGTGTTGGTCACAAAGCTGAAAGCAGTGTTGAACGAGGAGTCGGGAGTGACGGCCGCAAACCCCTGCGGGTTGAACGGCAGCACGCCTTGCAACCGTTGCAAGGCATAAACCGCCAGCACCCCCAACACGTTGAACAGAATCAATGCCAGCGCGTACTGGAGCCACCCCATCTGCGTTTCAGGGTTGACGCCCGCCAGACGATACAGCGGCGACTCGATGCGCGAGCCGAAGGCAAATCGGCCCTCCATCACCGTGGTCAGCCAACGCCCCAGTGGCCAGGCCAGAAGCCCCAGCGCCAGGAGAAAGGCTCCGAGTAAAACCCAGGCTTGAATAGTCACAGGAAGTCCTCCGGAAACAGCAGCGCGGCGACGAGGTAAACCAGCAAACCGGCCGCAATGATGCCGCCGAAAAGATAGAAACCGGTCATGACCGCCTCCTGTTGAGCGCCGCGCAGCCGTAGGTCAGACCGAGCAAAATGATGAGAAACAGTGCACCGAGTAGCAGATAGAAGAAGTCCATGGCGTTTCCTCCGGGAATGAGGAAAGGCTAAATGGATGCTTGGAAAGTTGTTGACAGGATTAGGGGCGGGGAAATAAAGATTTGATAAAGATGCTGGTCGAGCACGACGAGGCGTTTAAAGGTTCAGGGTCGTATCAATACGGGTCTTACATAAACGCAAGAATCCGTCACCTTGCCCCTTGATGGGGTGAGGCTTATAGTTCGCCCCGTCGCCCACATGGCGATTCAGGTTTGGCGACTTGATCACAGAGAATGCGAAGGCTATCCGCTTTATTGCAGGAGCCAACGCACCCGCAAAGCCGCTTTCATGGCGGCTGTGCGCGGGAGACCTTCGGGTCTGCCGGTCTCTCTGTGCCGGTTCGCCAACCTGCGCACAGCTGCCACCCATTCGTTTGGCGACGACTGTGTGACGGCCTCGAGCCAATCAAACAGAGATCTTCAAAATGAATCGATACATGCCCCTCACCGGAATCGACCTGATCCCGGCCTCCCTGCTCATCGACACCCAAGCCCCACTCGACGTGCTGCAAGCCACGGCTGACTACCGCATCCGCACGGTTACTCAGGTGCTGGAAAATATCGCCTTTCGTGCTGATATCGAGAGCGACACGGTGGTGCTCGCCGACTTCGCCAAACTGCTGGCCATTCCGTTGCGCGATGGGTGCGATTTGATGGATGTGATTGGTAGACGTTTGCGGGAGGAGGCGGGGAAGTGAGTGAAGGCGGGCGGTTTGAAGGTGTGATGCCTGTCTGTTAAGCGTTTGAAAGATTGCGGCCTGCGGCAGATCCGGATTTACGTATGGACTTGACTGCTCGGCGTGGGAGCCTGGCGTGGGCTGCGATCTTGGCTATTCTGTGTGTACCGAAAGTCTGCGGTTTACTATGTCCTTGTACGAAAAAGGGCGCCCATCACCAACGGCAACAGGCGGCTCAAATCGGGCATTCACCGAAGACTGCTATCAGCCAGAATTGGCCATTCAAAAGAGGCTTAACTCACCCTGGATGTTATGGAACAAAAGGGGTAATTAATGTGGTATCTGAAACGTGACGGCATTTACGCGAAATGGGGCTGATTGAAGAGATTGAAAAAGCGTGGGGCTGGGCCGGTATCAAACCTTCACAGGTTGTTGGTGATAACGACTTCGGCAACCTCCTCATCAAAGACGTAGCGGGTTGCTATTGGCGTCTGTGCCCTGAAGATCTTTATTGCAATCGTGTCGCGAATGATCACGCAGAGCTTGATGTGCTCTCTCAGAGCCAAGACTTTTTGCATGATTGGCACATGGAAGCATTAGTCGAACAGGCAAGGGATCGGCTCGGCCTGCTTCGTCCTGGGTACAAGTACTGCCTAAAACTACCTGCCGTGTTGGGTGGGGAGTATGAAGGGGGCAATCTGGCAACGATCTCACTACACGAGCTGGTGGCAGTTTCAGGCCACCTCGCCAAGGAAATCGACGACTTGCCCGACGGTGCACAAATCCGTCTCAACCTCACAGTGTAGCGAGTCGAACGTGGACTCCGAATTTCCCATCCTACGGACCAGAAACATCATTCGAAATGCAAAATGACCAACCACCCATTCGCCCCACAGAAATAAAAATTTCCGAGTCCTCTGACTGGCAGCTTTTCGAAAACGTCGCTCGCGCTCTTGAGCAAGAGCTCAGGGGGACATGGATTGAGAAAGTTGACGGAATCGATCAGCGTTACTGGGACTTGGCCGTAGAGGGGCGGGTCATCACGCTTCATCTCGAACACTTTCTGGGCATCAGCGTCCTCCTACCGCCTCCAGATCAAGACCTGATGACCCCAGATAGACTACAAACTGCAGTGCGTCAGTCACTGAGGGCATATCTTGTTGAGCATCGACGTCAAACCAGCCGTGCGTTAACTGAGCTGGAAACTTGGTTTTACGACGTGCTGGACGAAGTCTCACAGCTAATGCTCATGGCTTATACAAACGCCGGCACCATCGATGCGAACCACCCTCTGGCTCAAGCCGGATTGGAACAGGGTGCCTCTATCGTCTTGGACTACTTGGAGCACAATGAAGCCGGAATTGCGTTTGAACATCTGCTGTACATGATCAACGAACCGCCACTAAACATTTCACCGGAATGCAGGACCACCCTGAACCGGATTGCAAAAACGCTTAGCTATCCTTTAAGGCCCTGAGGCAGATGGCAGATAAATAAATCTGTCCCCCTTTTCATTTTACTTTGTCCCCTTTTCACTTTATGGCTACGACTGCTACCAAAACGCGTTGGCTGAGCGTGTGAACGGGATTTTGAAAAACGAGTTATTGCTGCATCGCCCCAAAAATTTTGCAGAGGCCATCCGGATGGTGGACGAGTCGGTGCAGATCTATAACAACGAGCGGCCTCATCTATCGCTGAAATACAAAACGCCCGATGCGGTGCATCGGGCGTTTTGAGGCTGAAACAGGTGTAAACCTATTTCAGGACTAGACAAGATGTAATAAGCGAGAGCCACCATGACAGTCCTGAAATGACTGCGAGTGGCCCTGTATTTTCTGTTGTCGCCTGTTTATTTAACAAGGGTGCACACTAAAGTTATGTCCAACCTTGCCCCCATTGCTACTACCTGTGCATAGGTATGCCGCCGAATAATTGTATGAGCCGGTTTTGATGTTGACTTTGTCGTGCAAAAGTACTTCGCCATATCCGCACGATATTTTCAGTCCGGACCTTCCAAGAATTTCTGCAGTACTTAACCGTTCAGCACTTCGTTCAGAGTGGAAGGCGAAGTGTGTTCCGTTACTTTCTGATGGATGATAAGCGTATAGCCAATTATTATTAGTAATATCTAGAATGTATCCTTTTTTATAGTCGTCATCATCCCAGGTGATAGTGTATTTTCCTTCGCCTATGGACTTAAAGTTAAATATCGCGACCTTATGGCCTTGGCAGGAGTTTACGCACAGGTACTGGCCAAAGACAAAATTAAACGTCTCGTATGACCCCCCCACTCTGTAGGTATCCCCTTTTTGACCATTATTAACCTCCTTCCATTCCGATACTTGTTTTGCATACTGAAAACATACATCACCTTCGCCAGAAATGGAGAGAGTTGCGCGGAAAGAATAGTCGCTCATGTTGCACCTCAACAGAAATAAGTAATAAAAGCCGACAGGCTCAGGCCGTGCTGGAAAGGCTATTGGCTGCTTTGAGGTGAAATCTCTTCCGACAAACGCGGATTAACTTGGTATTCAAGTTTATTCCATCCCTGGAAAATTTCACCGTGGAACCTTCGTATTACGGCCTGACACGCGAAGGCGTGAATAGGAGTAAAAACGCATACAAAAGATTGTGCAACTGCTACATATAACAGGTCTGTATGAGTTGATGGCAATGCGGTATGAACTCCCCGATATTGGATGACTAATTTTGCCAATCATCGGCTTCAGGGTTGTTGATCAGCGCGAACAGATTTTGAGTTTCCGGGGCCGTCTCCTAGGCAGGCTGCGACCCTTTTTTCCAGATTTTGTAGCGCCGGTTTGCCAGCGAAAAGGTCTTTGAGCCTGCGGCAACCAAAAAGCCGACTTAGTTAATAACAGATTCACATTTTTGATCATTTTTCTGAGGGGGGAACTTGTCGCGCGTTGAAGGTTTAATAAGCGAGAGCCACCACAATAGTCCTGAAATTACTGCGAGTGGCTCTATATTTCTATTGTCGCTTTTTTATTTAACAAGGGTGCACACTAAAGTTATGTCCAACCTTGCCCCCATTGCTACTGCCTGTGCATAGGTATGCCGCCGAATAATTGTATGAGCCGGTTTTGATGTTGACTTTATCGTGCAGAAGTATCTCACCATATCCACACGATATCTTCAGCCCGGACCTTCCAAGAATTTCTTCTGTGCTTAGCCGCTCGGCACTGCGTTCGGAGTGGAAGGCGAAGTGTGTTCCATTACTTTTCGATGGGTGATAAGCATATAGCCAGTTATTGTTAGTTGTGTCTAGGATGTATCCATTTTTAGAGTTATCATTTTCCAAGGTGATGGTGTATTTTCCTTCGCCTATGGACTTAAAGTTAAATGTCGCGACTTCATGGCCTTGGCAAGAGTTTACGCACAGGTACTGGCCAAAGACAAAATTAAACGTCTCGTATGATCCCCCCCCCACCCCAAATATCTCCACTCGTTTCTGATATTTTTTTAGCATACTGAAAACATACACCACCTTCGCCAGCGATGGAGAGCGTTGCGCGGAAAGAATAGTCGCTCATGTCACACCTCAATAGAAATTAACTAATAAGAACCGGCAGAGTGCAGGCCGTGCGGGCACGGCTACTGACTGCCTTGAGTGTGAAATTTCCTCCGGTCGCAGATTAACTTGGTATTCAAGTTTATTCCATCCCTGGAAGGTTTCACCGTGAAACCTTCGCATTACTGCCTGAAACGCGAAGACGTGATTAGGAGTAAAGGCGCATGCAACAGATTGTGCAACTGTCATATATAACAGGTCTGTACGAGTTTCTACAAAGAAAAGGGGGGCAGATTTGAATGGTACTCACTTAACCTTCTTCGGGTGCCCATTCCTCCGCACCTCAACCCTTGCTGGGAAAATGGGGACATGGGAAAATGGGGACAGATTTATTTTTCATTGCGTCGAAGCTGGCAGATAAATAAGTCTGTCCCCTTTTAGAACGCAGTGGATTCACCGATGACTGCTATCGGCCAGAAGCAGACGTTCGCCCGAGCCGCTTCCGCCAGAATCGGACGGTCAGCCTGGGTGGCCGCCCTAACAAATGGAGATATGATCGGCCTACCAAATGAGAGCCGATTCAGGCCTATGATTCTTCAATAACCATCTGTATGAAAAGAGCACGGCATGATGATAAGTGATTCAGATTTGGCCGAAATGATTCCTTCCGCGCTAACAGGTGTAACTGTCGGGATCGGTTCGCAGATCCTGCTTTTTGGTGATATGGCTAGCGTGTTAATTCAGTGCCCATTCGTTTGTGATATCAATAGGGTATGCAGGTGGGGGCATGGTGAAGACGCTGCTACCAGCCCTTTACTTTTCGACTTTCTAAACCTCGATGTAGAAGGTTTTTCAATTGATAGTTTTGGGGTTTTCACCATCACTTTCAGTACGAAAATGATCTTGAAAATCTTTCCTGAGAAAAATGGATTGGAGTCTTATGTCGTGAGTACACGGCGCGATATATTTCCCATCTTGGTGTGGTAGCCGGAAGAACGCGATGGCTCTCAGTGGAGAATAGGGCGCGAGCCCCGGCTTCCGTACTGACGCTGGTTGCTGACACCTCCGGGTCGATTGCCGCCCATAGCGACAGGCAACAATCGGCAATCTATCCGCAGTTTAGGCAGGTTGGAGGAGCAAGTTGTCTCGCTAAATTTTTTACCGGGTTAAAATTTTCGTTATTGACATACACATCCGAGAGCGTTTCGCGGCCTTGAGCAATTTCGTGCATAGTGCCGTCATCCATCTTGACCACATATTTCGCGGAAAGCATTACCGCTGAAGGTGGTGTATTTTTTATAACGCTCCAAGAAATTATCTGAGTGACCTCATCAATTTCATTTTTCTTGAAAGCTTCGAACCGTTTAATCCCATCCTCACTAACCGCTATTGCGTGCAACTTTCCATTCTTCATATTCTCGCAGGCTCGAATACTGTATTCATCATCACTGATACAGGGCGAAGATTTAGCGAGCATCTGAATTTGTTGCTCGTAAGTGGAAATTGACGACTTAGTACCGCTTATCATTTGATCGAAGCTGCTTTGCAAAATTGAATTTGACCCCTCAGGTCGCATGTAGCAAGTGTAGGTAACAACATTTCTTCCAGCTGCGTCAGTGCCTTCATCCCATTTATAAGACGAACATCTGTCACGTTTTTCAAGCGCATTGCCCAGCGTCCTTGTTGGATCTAGCTGATTGATAACCTGATTTTTAATTACCGAAACAGTTTCGCTTTCGCCGCAGGCCACCAGAAAAAGTGGGACAAGTAATAAAAGCTTTTTCATCGTCACGTCCTATGTTGTTGTGAGAGCAGTCGGCACTCTGCAAGCCGCTTCCAATACGAATCGAAGCAAGGCTGCCAGAAGTGGTGGCGAATCGCCAGCCTACTGATCAAGCTGGAGTGAGAAAAAGACAGTTATTGGCCAATTTCTGCCTGGAAAAAGGGGACAGATTTATTTTTCACATGCTGTCGAGGTTGGTGATAGATAAATAAGTCTGTCCCCTTTTCAGTCATGGTGTTACGAGTCCGCACTATCTCATGCTTACGTCGTTGTTGCATGTCAAGGCCGATAGCGCGAAGCTTACCATCGGAGATTTAGAAGCGTCATTCAAAGCTACGCTGCTGGATCAGGCCAATCTATCACTTCCAAATCCGACGACATCTGCAATGCGGCTTATTTACGATGAGGCAGAAGCTTTGGCCGTTAAGGCTGATGATGATGTTGAGTTGGAATCCAAGGTAATTTTATCAATCGCAATTCGGCTCAGGGCTGAAGAGTTTATGATTGCTAAGATTAATGATTCTGAATTTGTCAATGGTATCAGTAGTAATCAGACCTTTGAGTTATATAGTAAGTTTTCTTTGATGTTTCCTGGCGCAAGCGACCAGATAATGGTGCTATCTCAGGTTAATCTCATGACGCCTGAAAATATTCATCTAAATTCGTTTATGTATGAACCTATTTTGGATATGTCGGCGCTACACCTATATGATTTGTATGGCAAAGTTAAAGCTCTGTTTAGCTGAAAAATGGGACAGATTTATTTGTCATTGCATCGAGGCTGATGGTAGATAAATAAATCTGCCCCCTTTTATTGCATGAAATTTTATTTTCCAATTCAGGTTAATGTTTAATTTCTTTTCATTGTACGGGTGTGCTTGGAAGTTTGCTATCTAAGTGCTTTAGAAGGACCGTATAAGCATCAAACATTTCTCGATAGCTATTTTGATCTATCGGGTACACGCTTCCGACTGAACCCACCCCTGTTTTACTAGCGAAATCGTCGTCCACAACTCCCATATTATGAATTCCTATATGGCGAATCTGGAAGGCAAGGCGTATTTTTTCTATAGAGCTTTGGATAGGGGRAAAATCGAATCCGGCGATTTCTAACTTATTTATAACATCATCCAGTCTTTGGAAAAAACCGTTCCCTTTGCCTTTGGCATAACCATGTTTATCGAAGGTCTCTTTAAAAAACACCTCGGCATCAGAGCACAGAGAAATAACACAAAACTGAAATAATCGCTCATATACCTCGCCGAACATCATTCTGTAATCATACATGCTCTTGACGTGCGACGGCCAACCCATGGAAATTCTGGTCGACTCGTTAATTTTCATTTCTCTATCCGAACGTTCGGTGTTTGTGGCAGACATGAACATTAAATTGTTTGTTGCCTCTCTCACTCTATCAAAGTGCCACAGGACGTGAGGGTTTTTAAATTCACTTCTTTGCACTTTCTGTTCCTTTTGTTTTATGCATTCAACAGAGGAAAATAGGGGGCAGATTTATTTCCGGAAGAATCAATCCGTCCCCCTTTCTCACCATGAGCCGCTTGTGCAGCCCTGTTCCCGATGACAATTACTCCGTGGTCGCCTCTTCCTTCAGATTCAGACGGAAAGTGTCGCGAGCGGTTTTTCCTACGTAGGTGGTGAGCGCGTAATTTGCCGTTCCGCCGATGATGACCCCAATCCCGAACGGGATCACTTTCGCCGCGGCTTTCTGAGTGAACGAAATACCGATTTTCGCGAACAGTTCCTTGATGAGCTGAAGCGTCGGGCCCTTCAAGTATTGGTGAACCATGCGCACGCCGGCCTTGCTGGCGATTCTGGTAGCGCCGGTAGACCCCATCTGCTCCAGGGAGCCGTATAGAGCGATGATGTACGACATGTGCTTGGCATCTTCGTTGGACATCTTGCCGTTAATGGCTACCGCCAAGCACATGGTCATGTCGATCTGCAGCTTCATGCAGACCGAGATATCCGCCAACCCGCCGCCCACAGCGCTCACCGCAGTGCCGATACCGGGAATGACCCCCGGCAAAGCAGTGGCGGCGCCAGACGTCGCGGCTAACTTTGAATAGCGGCTGATGATTTTTTCGACGACTGCGTCCTGAATCTTTTCTTCCGTCGCGGACGGCGCCGAGCTGCGTGCCTGGTCTTCGTACTGGGCAACCAGTTCACGGGCATCCTGCGGGCTAATGGCGATGGCCTCCACCATCTTCATCAATGAAGAGCTGCTTTCTTCTTTTACTGTGGTCATACCAGATTCCGTTCGGAGAATTGTTTATCAATAACCTTTTCGCGACCGAGCGCTGACTCCGAGAGTGACATAATTGATATCAAAACAACATCACCTTCACGGCCTCGCGTCGCTAGGTAATCGAGGATTTGCCAAAGGAATAGTTTCGTGGGTGCGGACCGGGAAGCCTTCCAACCTAACAGGGGCTCGCCTGCGACCCGTGACCGCATTCAAGGCAAAATCCGCTGCGGCATAATGGCGACTGTCATTGATTGCAGGGTTCGCCGATGTTGCTCGTCGTCTTCAAGATTCTGCTGACCATCCCCGTGGCCTGGGCGTTGGCGTGGCCCTGGGTAAATCCTTCGGTGGCCGGGGGAATCTTCAGCGAACTGGAGGCATTGGGCAGCATCGGGGCGTCGATATTGACGCTGGTGTTCCTGATCGCCGTATTCTTTTATTGCCGCGACCTTCAGCGCTCGCTGACCTTGGTCAAACCTCCATCCAGGGTGGCGTCGCCTCGAAGTGTATGGCTGATGTTTCTGCTGCCTTACAACTTCATTGAAGACTTTTTCATTGTCGTTCACGTGGCCCGATCGCTACGGCGTGAAGCCAGGCATAACAAAGCGCTGGGCTCGTTCAAAAGTTTTGGTCTGTTCTCAGGACTGGGGTGGTGTACCGCGCAGATTGTTTCGTTGCTGCCCAACGAACTTGGTTTGCTGGGAGGAGCTTTGGCGTTGCCGCTGTGGATCGTCCACTGGCGGTTGGTGAAGCGGGTAAACCGGGTGATGGCGCTTGCTTGAGCGGTGGCGGATCTAAAAAATGAAAAGGGGGCAGACTTATTTATCTGCCATCAGCCTCGACGCGATGAAAAATAAATATGTCCGCTTTTCATTCAAATGGCTGCTTTTGGCCGATTTCTGCCTGTCGCGACTGACCGAAATCGACCCAAAAACGGATGGCGCTGCCTATTTTTTAAAGCTACAGCCAGAGCCGTCGACACTTACATGCTTGCCACTTTAGATTTGGCTACTCACCCTTGGCTCCAGGCATCAGATAAGATTAATCGCAGAACGCTATCATTCAGGCGTAATCCGCTTCTATCCATTTAGCTCAGCTCTTTGGGAACCCAGTAAGAGCAGGGGCGCGAACCAGTCAATCGTAGAGCCCCCTTATATGCACTGTGCACGCTTGTTCTTTTTTACGTTTTGCTTACTACAGTCAGTTAGCTATACGTATGCCTCGCAGGATCTAACCACGACTCAGAGAATGGCCGAACAGGGCGATGCCGATGCCCAGAACAACCTCGGTGTCAGTTATGCCGCCGGCCAAGGTGTCGTGCAGGATACCCGGCAAGCGGTCTACTGGTTCCGAAAGGCCGCCGAGCAGGGTAATGCCGATGCCCAGACCCACCTCGGATTCTGCTACGAGCAGGGCCGAGGAGTTGAGCAGGACGTCCAGCAGGCGGTTTCCTGGTTCCGTAAGGCCGCTGAGCAGGGTAAGGCCGCAGCACAGAACAACCTAGGCGTCCGCTATATCAACGGCCAGGGGGTTGAGAAGGACTACCCGCAGGCGGTTTTCTGGTTCCGCAAGGCTGCCGAACAGGGTGATGCCACCGGCCAGTTCAACCTCGGAGCCTGCTATGCCACCGGTCGAGGGGTTGCGCAGGATGATCAGCAGGCAACTTTCTGGTTCCACAAGGCCGCTGAGCAGGGTGATGCAGCCGCCCAGAACAACCTCGGAGTCCGCTACTCCCAGGGTAACGGAGTGGCTCAGGATAATAGCCAAGCGTATGTTTGGCTTTCTGTTGCTGCTGCCAATGGCCAGTCAAAAGCCGCAGATTATCGAAGTCATGTAGCTAAAAAACTATCCAAATCCCAACTGGCGGCAGCGCAAAAAATAGCGGGGCAGTATTGTGAGAAATACCAATCACGTCGCTGATTTCTGGCGTGCATATTCTTTTTATATGAGGGTTGTGCTGCCGGTTGTTCAGTTCGGAAAAAGGGGACGGACTTATTTATCACTGCTGTCGAGGCTGGTGACAGAGAAATAAGTCTGTCACCTTTACCCGCGCTGACAGAATCATTTCGGCAGTCAGCAGCTTGCGAAGCTTCACTTTTGCAGCAACGTCAGGTTCGAAAAACTGATGCTTAGGAGGCGTGCCCGTCATTGACTCACCTGTTCTTTCAGCAATTTGTCGAACTCCTTCAGCGCCGCGCAGAAGTCATCTAAGGCAAAGCTCACTGGTTGGCTTTCTGCGTTCCAGCGGGTGGAAATGCCCACTTCCAGTCCGCCGGAAACGCTCCAGCCGAAACGCCGCCAGTGCACGGTGTCGCCTTCAATAACCTGTTCGGCCATCAGCACGGTGCAGTCGAAGTCCATGTCGTCGCTGCACACCAGCAGCGGTACAAGCGTGGAACTACCATCCTCGCCGGGAATGAAGCGACGCTTCGCGAGTACGTCTTCGTCCTCATCCAGCAACCAAATTAATGAAAGGCCGAGCAAGGCGACATTTGGGTCATTAAGGTGAGAGGCCAGCCATTGCTCGATGGCCACGTCATCGATGGTCAGGCACGCGCAGGCGCTGCGGGAGAAAGCCGCTTGATGGTAAGCAGCGTGAATGCGGGTATGCATGAAACAATCCGTCAGTTGGTAGAGAGAAACCGCCTCGGCAGTAGTTAACGCCCGAAAGCATGCCCCTTGGCTATCGAAACAATCAACAGCGCGGGTAGCAACAATGCCAGCGCTACCCAGGGAATAGCACCTGCCCCCCATGTTTCCAGGAGAATGCCGCCGATCACACCACTGCCAGCAAACGCCAGATTGAAGACGGTCACCAACATTGATTGCGCAATATCAGCGCCGTCGCCGGCAACATCAGCCAAGGAGGTTTGCAATAAGGTTGGCGCACCACCGAAGCTCATCCCCCACAGGACGATGCCGATATAGATCGCACTGACGGGCAGGTCACCCAGGCCCAGGGCAAACGAAACCAGGATGAATGCTGTCAGGCTGAGCAGTACCAGACTCCGAAGCCTGCCATCAATCAGCGTGCCGATCATCCATAGACCGAACAAGGCCGCAATACCGAATGAAAGGAGGCCCCGATCTATCTGATCGGCCAATCCAACAGAAGCCAGGAACGCAGCAATATAGGTATAGAGGGTGTAGTGGGCCAGGATCCAGAGCATGACCACCGCCAGCACGGGCCGCACGCCTGGGGTTTGCAGGACCCTGCGTAGCGGCAAGCGGCGATCGGAGCGTTGTCCGGGATAATCAGGCACTTTCAGATATATCCAGGCCATCAGCAAAAGGCTGAGTCCTGAGAGAGTCCCGAACACACAACGCCATCCCAGCAGCTTACCGAGCCAGGCACTTAGCGGTACGCCTAGGGCAAGTGCCAAAGGGATGCCGAGCATGGCCAGCGCCATCGCGCGACCGTGCTGCTGTGGGGCGACTAATCGTCTGGCGTAGCCGGCCAGCAGGCTCCAGGCCAGACCGGTTGCGATACCCACCATGAAGCGGGCAGCCAGCGTCAATGAAAACCAGGGGGACAGGGCGGTCACCGCATTACAGGCGCAAAACACCCCGACAGCCAGTAATAGCACCAAGCGCCGACGCCAGCCCTGCAACGCGAGAGTCAATGGAATAGCCGCTAACCCTGAGCCCAGTGCACATAGGGTCACCATCTGACCAGCCCACGCTTGCGACACACCAAATGCCTCGGCGATTTGCGGCAAAAGTCCTGCTGGCACCGTTTCGTTGGCGGTGGCGATAAAGCTCCCCATTGTCAGCGCCAACAGGGCCGCCAATGGGAGACGCCCGGTAGTGAGGTATTCGGTATTGCCCGATGTCGTGAAAGAGCCATTTTCAAATTGCGAAGTCATGACCTGTGCTCAGAGGAATGGGAGAGGTGAGTGTGATGAATTGCTTCGAATTTGATAATTGGTCTACCATTTGATGAATCATCAAATTTGAATTGAATATGGCTACTGACCGATTGGGCGACATGCGTTTGTTTGTCGAAGCGGCAGCACTCGGCAGCTTGTCTGCCGCAGGGCGCAAACTGGCGCTGTCGCCGGCCGCGGCCAGCGCGCGACTTATCAAGCTTGAGGCGGCGCTGCGCACCAAGTTGTTTGATCGCACAACGCGTCAGTTGCGCCTCACGGAAGAAGGTCGGTTTTATTTGCAGCAATGCTGGGTCGCATTGCGGGCTATCGATGAGGCGGAAGCGGGGCTTCAAGCCAGTCAAACAGAGGTGCGTGGCAAGGTACGGATATCCGCATCTGCCGATTTTGGCCGCAATCTTTTAAATGACTGGCTTGAGACATTCAGTACATTGCACCCGGAACTGTGCATCGCGCTGACGTTGTCGGACTCGGTGTCAAATCTGATGCAGGACGATGTCGATCTGGCAATCCGGTTTGGACAGCCGCATGACAGCTCGATGATCGCCAGGCAGTTGGCGCCCAACTGGCGAGTACTGTGCGCTTCGCCTGATTATCTGGCGCGATACGGTGAACCCCAAACCCCTGCTGACTTGCCTGGCCACAAGTTCATCGTGCTGGTGACCTCTGCAGGTCCATTGAACACCTTTCACTTTGTTGTGGATGGTCAGGAATGGAACCACACCGTTCCCATGAGCCAGGCATGGGAAACCAACGACGGCGCCCTCGCGCGCGCATGGGCGTTGGCTGGACATGGCATCGCACGCAAGACCATTTGGGATGCGGCAGCCGATGTCCGTGCTGGACGACTGAAAGTCCTGTTACCTGACTTTTGTGTCCGAGAGGCCGGCGTCTACGCGGTATTACACGGCAATCGTTACCGGATTCCCCGCGTGCGTGTATTGCTGGATTTCCTGACCGACCATTTTGATCGCGCAACCGATGAGCTGTTGTTCGACCTTAAAGCACCTGATGCCTAATAGATGGCGCCTGTTTAACCACGCAAGGTCTTTTGGGCGGACGCTTACTGTCTAGGGCCTGGCCACAAGGTTTGAGAAAATGCGTAAGCGATGGACTTGAAGCTGGAAGCAGGCTGCGGCTTCCGTTTCCCGGATGCTGACCGTTCAGTTGGAAGCGTTGTTTAGCTGCTGAAGCTCAAGTTGCCTGGCAGCACTGGCTTCGAGGTTTGCACGCTCTTGATCCAGATACCGATAAATGCTTTGGAAGTTGGCGATTTTCTGTTTGATTTCTGCCATCTTCTTTTCAATTAACTTAGCGCCGTCAGCACAATCGATCAGCTTGTTGCGCTGCGCATCCAGAATCTCGCCTATTTCCCCCAGGGAAAACCCCATGCTTTGCGCGCGTTGGATAAAGTCCAGATCCTGCAGAGTTTGCGCTGTGTAAACGCGATAGTTGTTAGTTTGCCGCAGCGATGAGATCAGGCCGATTTGCTCGTAGTAACGCAGCGTATGGCGGCTGGCGCCGCTGCGGGCCTCGAGTTCGCCGATTTTCATGAAAACACCGCTTGACTATAGAGTTGGGTCGATAGTTTACGCTTGATTTCTCACCTTGAACAAGGAACAGGGAAATGAGCGTGGAGTGCTTTGTCACAGGGGGTACCGGCTTCGTCGGTCAACATTTGGTGGCGTACCTGAGTGCAAAAGGTCACACCATTCGGGTGTTGATGCGTCGCCCAGAGCGACTAGCTGCACTGCGCGAGCAAGTCGATAATTTGGGCGGGTGCGCAACCCGGGTATTTGCCGTAGCTGGCGATCTGGAACGGGACAACCTCGGGCTGAGTCTTGCTGACCGAGAAGTGCTAAAGCACGCCAGAGTCATATTCCACCTGGGCGCCCACTTCGCATGGGGGCTTTCAGTGGAGCATTCTCGTGCGGTGAATGTGGAAGGGGCAAAGCGTGTGGCGCTGTTGGCGGCTGAGCAAAAAAGCCGTTTAGTGATGATCGGCGGCTACATGCTGAAAAATCATGAACATCTGCAACGCATCGGAATTGATCCTCGTTATCCGGAGTTGACGAATTGGCCTGCCGTATACCGACAGGTCGGTGGTTACGAGGGGAGCAAGCTGGAGGCGCATTTTGCGACCCTGGAGGTCATGTCCGCCAAGGGCGGGGAGATTACCGTTGTCCATCCTGCGACGGTCTGTGGCCACAGCCGCACGGGGCATATCCTTGATGGTCAGCCGCTGGTGGAGCTGATACGCAACCTTGTGCAGGGAAAGCTGACTGCAGTGCCCGGTACCGCCGAGCACTGGCTGCCACTGGTCACCGTGGATTACCTGGTTGAGATAGTGGCGGTTTGTGCTTTTGATCCTGCCATGGTGGGCCAGGAACTGCTGGCGCTTGATGAGCAAACTCCCAACTTGCGAGAACTCCTGGCACAGGTGGCACAACCTTTGGGCTTAAAGTCTCCCAAGCATTACATTTCACTTCGATTGCTGAAGTTGCTACTGAGTATTCCTCCCGTCGCGTGGTTTTTGAATACAAAACCCGAAGCCTTGGACTTTATCCAGACCACTCGTTTTGATACAGCGGCGGTCGAGCAATTTGCCAACAGGCATGGAATAGCCAAACCGGATATACGTCAGTCTTTGCAGCACACTGCAACGTTCGTCAACTCATATTGCATAGCCAAGGGCCAGGCCCTCTGACTTCTCCCTTGGCGGTGACAAGAAGGCGAATGGCGTCCTACTGGGCGATCCAGCTTATGCCACCATAAATACTGGGGTTGGTGGGATCTCGTATCCTCCAACTTTGCGCCGTCGATATAGGGCGGCATTCTATCGAACGACAATTCAGCGACAGGGATCGTCATCAATGCAATCTACTTTCAGCAAAGGCGTCATATTTGCACTCTCCGCTGCGGCACTGAACGCAACGATCGGTGTACTCAGCAAAGTGCTCATGAATGATGGTTTCACCGCTAGCAGTGTCGCTGTCATCAAGACCGTACTGGGTTGCGTGCTTCTCTCGATCTTACTGTTTTTCCTCAAGCGCCCGGCGGCGTCGACTAAATGGACTCAGGCGGCTATTTGCGCATTCCTTGGCATCTTTGTGCTGTTCCATTTCGAAACGTCCGCCTATCGACACTACGCTGCGGCAGGTGTGGTGGTGGTGCTGATGGCCAGTGCCTCAATTTCCTCGATCATTCTGGGGCGCATTTTCCTCAAGGATGCCATCACCGCGAACGCTACCGTTGGCGCCGCACTGGCTATTGCCGGGATCTCGGTGATCTTCGGCGGCGACCTGCAACAGGGCTTTACCCTGCAAGGTGCTGCGCTCGCCTGCATGGCCGGCTCCGGCTATGGGGCCTTTTCGGTTGCCATGAAGCGTATGGGGGTGTCGGGGGGGCTGCACTTCACCCGACAATTGTTGTTCTTTGGCAGCCTGTACCTGCTGATGCCGGCTGCGGCCGATGGTTTCGCGATGGGCGAGCTGTCGCCGCTGGCGATCGCCGCGCTGCTGGCACTGGCCACGCTGCCGACAATCCTGGGCTTCTTCTGCACCACCAAGGCCATCGAGTATCTCAAGCCATCCCAAGTGCAAGCGCTGGAGCTGACCGAGCCACTGTTCGCCGCGCTGCTGGCTTTTGTGGCGCTCAATGAAGTACCGCGCGAAAGCCTGTACGCGGGAGCGGCACTGATCATCCTCGGCCTGTGTTTCTCCAATGAACTAATCCGCTTGGGCAGCAAAGCATCCGTCCCTTCGACCGAGTGAGCTATTTTCGGCTCCTGATTACTTTAGCAATCAGTGGTTTTTGAGTGTTTTGAGCGACTGACTGCTTCTGGCCGATTGCTGGCTGTCTCGTCCGGCCGGGGGCCGACGCTGGCTTGCGCCCTGTCCACCAGCCGTTGCACCCACTCGGCATCCTGGTTATTGACCACGGCGTAGCGGTCCGGGGGGAAAAAGGTCCAGTGATGGGCGACCTCGACAAGGCGCTTGAGTTCATCGGCAGACACCCAATACGGCGTGTCGACCAATGGCATCGGCGCGCCGCCGAAACGCCGGCCGAGAGGGAGGTTGGTGCCGGGGGCAAAGGCGATCGCCAGTTCCTGGCAGGGTTGCATTTGCTTGTCCTGCGTGGGCATTTTCCCAACCCGTCCATAGTTGAAGCTGCCCGGATATTCTTCCTTGAGCACCAGCCAGTGGCCCGCAGTAGTCTTGGCCAGGACCCATTGCGACACACCGCTGTCTTGCACGCATTCAAGCTTGCCGTTTGTCCATTGCATGAGGGTGTTGCAGTCCGGATCATAATCGGAGGACCACAGGCTGGTGCCAGATACCAGGCTATGGTGCTCAAGCTCGGCCAACCCTTGGTCCGGCATGGACTGCCAGTAGCGTTTGGTCGGGTCGTGGGCATCGCGCAAGAAGTTGCGTAACCCCCAGGCAGCCATGAAGAGCAGCGTCGCGAGGGCAAGCCAGCCAAAGGAGGCTCCGACGATCCGGTCAATATCCAGGCCGGGGGCGAATAACGAGCGATAGAGCAACAGGCCCAGTAAAAACGCGATACCCGGCAGAACAGGGCCAAAGCACAACGGCGGCACTAACACCTCGATCCAGCTGAAGCGGTGCCTGAACGCGTGCTCCCGCGCCCAGGCTTGCTCCTGGGCGAGCATCGGCGCCTGTTCGCGTGGGGCAATGCCAGGGGCGGGTGTCTGAAAGCGCATGGACAGTGTGTAGGGGTCATCTCTCATGGATCAAATCATGCTCTTGAAGTAATCGCTCTTCGGATACTTGAGTCATTCCTGCGACTCAGATCCAGTGACGTCCGACGCAGAATAAGGCGTAAGAATGAAATGCATACCTTCGAGTGACCGCAGTCGAATTCAGTCCGTCGCCAGAGATCACAAACGGCCAACTGCAAAATTACGTAATAAGCCGCCGACATTTACAGAGCAACGCAGGAGAGGTGCGCCTGTAATGCGGGGAATGGCCGCAGCGGCTGAAAAGCCAGAAATGAGTGAGTGATCTGAGCGTTTTGGATCGACTCGCCACTTTCAAAATCGGCAGTGGTCGAAGTTAGTCCGAAACGTATGGCTACTTCAGACCATCCCTAGCGCGTGATAAACCAAAGATTGTCATGTAGCATAGACCAATGAGTAGTTCTACAGTCATCCCCTCGCTACGCGCTTCTGCACCAACTCTAGAAGGTTTGTGAATGATAAAGACTATCCCGATGTGGAAAATGGTGATGGCCACCAAAGGTAAGAAAACGGGGCTTGCAGTACTGGCATTCTTACCTGTTTTCATCGTTACCGGTGCGTGGGCGTTTCTTGAAGGGTTGCAAAATGGGCAAAAGCGCCAGGCTGCAATGGGGCTTATTTGCCTGGTTTTTTTTGGTGTGTGCACCCTGCTATTTGCACCATCAAAAAAATATATTCCCGGCAAAACATTTCAGGGTTATAGAAATAAAAAACTCAGTACAAAGACGGCCATAAATTACGGTTACGGAATCATTGTTTTTATTTTCGCAGTTTTTGCGGCTCTTGCACCGGAAGACGCGCTGAAATCAATAGGCTATGGATTAGTAGGCATCTTTAGCCTTTATATTCTGTCAAAAAGCTTAAAATTTCACGCAGATGTCGATTTTTCGACAAATGAATATTTGGCAACCGCTCTGGGATTTCCTGTAGGGGAGAAAATTCTGGTCAGCTACCAAAATTTTGATGCTGACGAGGTTGAAGTTGGTAGCAATGCTTTTGCCGCAACAGCGACAAAATTAATTGTAGCGTCGTTTGATGGGTATCTTTGGAGAAAGCTGTCACGGGACCTGAATCAGGTCTCGTGCATTGGTATCATTGGCGATGAAAGTCAAAATTACTTCGTTAAATTGCAATTCAATGATGGAGCCGATGCGTTGTTGCGCATTGGACTCTATAAAAAGCTCACATCAAATCCCCTTCTGGTAATAAGAAGGTTGTTGGAAACGATTGATGCAAGTCTCCTTTGTGGTAGTGGTGCATCACAGGCAGCACAAAGACGTCGGGTGGTTGTCAACTCTGGAACTTCAACTCCGATTTCAAAAAATGTTGCGCCTGAGGCTGCGCTTGCATCCATAGCACCTATGCGCAACATTGAGGTTACCCCTGACGTATTAATTGCTATCCAGAACGCCGAAGAAGTTGTTCCCGGTCGCAGGCTGGAGCTTTAACAATGTCTCATTGTACAAAGTTTGAATTTTCTTATGTTAATGAAGAAGCCATTGCCAAAGCTTTCGGCAAGATGGGCCTTAGCCCAACGACTGGTCTGGTTTCCGTATTTGCCAGCGACTTCAGCAAAAAAGTGTTGAGCAAAATAGGCTATATGGGCAAGCAGCAATTTAGAGCTATTTGTGGCCAGACGGCTGATAAATTCAATCTATTTGTTTGCCAAATTGAGGAGGGCTCCTACAAACTCCTCATCGAACGGGGAACTATTTCGGCCGACGATGAAGCGATAATGGCTGATTTGGCTTTAAGCTTTCAGAAAGCGTACATCAGCGTAGCCATCGATGAAACCATCAAGCGCATAGACGCATCAGGTGTTCCAGCAAGAGTGGAAGAAACTCTTCAAGGGTTCGAGATTGAATTTGGACCTAACTACGAATACAGCATTCATGTCACCTTTACCGGCGATGAAATTATGGAGGAAGTGCATGGCGTGAAAGGCGACATTTGCACAAAACTTACGGAAGAGCTTGAATCTCTGCTTTCCAGCCCTACTGCGGAGCTTGTGACTGAGTGGAAGCCGGAATATACCGTAGTCCATGAAGAGCAAACCCTTCAAATTCTCAGCGCGAATTTCTAAATGGAAATCAATGTACACCATATGGAGTTGAGCAGCGTTAACGGCCCGGGGTTGCGCTTGACATTATGGGTGCAGGGGTGTGCGCTGAATTGTAAGGGGTGCTTCAATCAGAGGACCCACGCTCGCGAAGCGAGTACGCTGATGCCTATTTATGAATTGGCACAGAAAATAAATGCACTGGACATCGCTGGGATTACCCTTTCTGGGGGGGAGCCGCTCGACCAGGCGCCAGCCTTGGAGCAATTAATACATGCCGTTAATGGCGAGAAAAACTGGATACTTTATACAGGCTATACGCCAAAAGAGATATTCCAGAATGAAGCCATGATTCGAGTTGTTAAAGCCGTAGACTTGACGCTCGCTGGTCGGTATCGGCATAACGCGAAACATCCCTATCAGCACAAGCAGATTATCAAAACCAGCGACAGAGTCGATATTGACTTTTTCCGCACTAGAAGAGTTGTCGAGTTTGTTGTTTCAAATTCTGGCGTTACCAAAACCGGTCTTCCGATGCATGTATAACTCAGTTCAAGCGCAGGGATAATAGGCATGAACCGTACCAAGCAGATAACTGATTACCTCAAAGCGCGTTATGCGATTTTGGTCATTGAAACTTTCGAGGAAGAGCGTGCGCTCAATGAAGTTTCTGAAATCGCCAAGGCGCTTAGCCATCGTTTGTTCGTTTGGAACTCGACGCTAGGAGTCCAGATAAATGGCGTCGTGGCTGGGGATAAAACCTTTGATTTGAAAATGGCCTTGGACTTTTGCGAAGAAAAGGCGAAGGAGGAGGGCAGCAAAAATATTTTTGTTTTTTGTGATGCTCATAACTACCTTACCTCAAGCTCAAATCCTGTCTATCGTCGTCGACTTCGAGATTTAGCCATAAATATCCGCTCACGTGGATATCGGAGCAATTGCATTATCGTGGCACCCAGCTTTGAAATTGCCAATGATCTTCAAAAGGAAATTACGTTGATTGATTTTCCTTTGCCATCAAGAGATGAAGTTAAGGCTCAGATAAATAACTTTGTTAACTCCTGGCAAGGCAGCAGCAGCGTTAAGATTGATCTTTCTAGCGAAACCAAAGATAAACTCATTGATGCCGCTTTGGGCCTCACGGGATTAGAAATTGACAATAGCTTGTCTCGTTCATTGGTATCCAGTCTGAGTGTAAATGAAAATACCGTAAAGGATCTGCTTTCCGAAAAAAAACAAATTATACGGAAAACAGGTATCTTGGAATACATCGACTCAAAGGTAAATCTTGAGGATGTTGGAGGACTGGCAACTCTTAAGAAGTGGCTCCATTTGCGTAGCCAGTGTTTTGGGCAGATGGCTCAGGAGTTCGGTGTCGGAACCCCGAAGGGTTTGCTCTTAACTGGAGTTCCTGGTTGCGGTAAGTCTCTAACGGCGAAATGCGTATCGTCGTCATGGAACATGCCCTTATTGCGTTTGGACATGGGAAAAATCTTCCAAGGGGTGGTTGGCTCTTCAGAATCCAATATTCGTTCCGCACTACGTACTGCCGAAGCTATTTCGCCCTGCATCCTATGGATCGATGAAATTGAAAAAGGACTTTCCGGCTCTTCCGGAGGAGCATCTGATGGTGGCACGGCTACACGCGTATTCGGCACACTGTTGACTTGGATGCAAGAAAAAACGGCGCCTGTTTTTGTGTTTGCTACCGCTAACAACATCAACAGCTTACCTCCGGAGTTGTTGAGAAAGGGGCGATTCGACGAAATATTTTTCGTTGACTTCCCGTCGACATTAGAAAGAAAGAAGATTCTTGAGATACATCTGAAGAAATTGAAACGTGACCCAGCAAAATTTGATTTGGATCGATTGTCTGCTCTAGGAGGCGAGTCGAATTTTGGTAAAGACATTGTGCTTTCTGGTGCTGAAATCGAAGCTTGGGTTGGGGACTCGCTGATTGAAGCGTTTTCACGGCGGATGAATGGCTCTGGTGATGTAAGCGACCTGACTATGGTTGATTTTGAAACTACTATTTCGCGTTTAGTACCCATGAGCAAAATGCGTAAAGACGAGTTTACAAAACTTCGTGATTGGGCGAATCAAAATGCAATTAGCGCTTCGGCTATGGTGGCCGGTCAGAATGATACGGAAACTCAAATCGGCGGCAGGCAAATTGATTTTTAATCTGCGGTGATTTTTCAGTGGGTAAGGCTTTGTTGCACAAATCGCGGCTGATGGTCTGGCCGGTAAAATGACTGCATGAGCAAGCCTGCTCCTGCCAAGAACAAAACGAATAACTGGTCACCCTGATAGATGGCGGCCTAACCGCTTAAACCCTAGCGACACGCCCATACGGATCAGCAGAACCAAGTAGGCCCGGAAGAAAGGATGACCTTCGTGGCCAACATTTCTTCCCTCGAAACAGAATTCCGAACCGCTAGATTTGGATATCGGTGAGCGGGGTCGCTATCGGCTCAAAGCATGCACGCGCGAACGTCCGCTTCTGGCCGTTAGCTGCCTGCCAGGAACTGCCATAAGCGCCCCATTCATAGCTTGAAGGTCGCCTGTTGCTCACGTCCCCAGGGCCTGATCCGCGCTTTTTCGCCTCACCTGCCACTTTCGCCACAATCGGCGTGGATCTAAAGTCAGGGGCGCACCTTCAGGGGACTTCCAGTCATGTACAGCTCGCTTTCCATACCGAGCACCGCTCGCCAATTGCATGACCGGATCTATGCTGGCGAGATCATTCGCTTCATTGACCTGCAGCCCATGACGGCGCTGGTGGAATATACGCGTGCGCTGCTCGAAGACGCGCTGCATCCCTGGTCGCCGCAAGAGATCCATCGCCATTTGAGCCACCCTGAGCAGACTGAACGCTTTGCGAAAATTCAGAACGACTTCGCAGGCTCGGCTGAGGTCCAGCAGCGCTGGCAGGACGTTGTGCAAAGCCTTGGCATCGCCCCCGATACCCTGGCGTGCGATCGCCTGCATTTGCGTTTTCAGCCGCATCGCGAGCCAGGGCAGTCGACGCAGCGTGCCCGCACGACGGCCACCATCGCGTTTCACCGCGATACCTGGGGGTCGAATATCTATGCACAAACCAACTGGTGGGCGCCCATCTATCCCATCGCGGCAGGGCGTACCTTCGCCTTGTATCCAGACCTCTGGCAGCGGCCGCTGGGTAATTCGAGTGCAGATTTCGATATGCGCGCCATTTTGCAGCGATCCCATCGAGACGGCCGCAATGCGGTGGATGCCGACGAAGCCATTCCGCATCTGCTGGAAGCGATCGACCCGCAGGAGGGGATTGCCGTCGATATCGCTCCGGGGAGCCTGATCGCCTTTTCCGGGGCTCATGCCCATGCCGGCGTCGGCAATAGCAGCGGGCTGACACGCATCTCTTTCGAGACCCGATCAATACTGATCGCCGACCTGTTGGCGGGATTGGGAGCGCCCAATGTCGATGGTCACGCGCCGTGGAAGACTCTTGGACTGTTTCGCCGAATGAACGATGCGCAACGCCTGAACGAGATCCTTGGTTGCGGCTTTATCGAGCCCTATGTGCGGCCAGCAGAGCGCTGACGCTGGCGCCGGTGTCTGTCTAGTCCTGAAATAGGTTTACACCTGTTTCAGGACTAGACAAAAACTGATCCCGGCTTGGTCACTTTGTGGGCGATGCGTTTCAACGCAGGGGCTGGCGAAGCTTGCGGTCTTATGGTCCTAACCATGAGCAATCGGCAATGTTTTCAAACCAGTGGGGGTTTGAATGTGCGCCACCAAATAGGGCTTTGAATGTGCTCCCAACCCATGAAGACGAACCGGCCCGGAAAAGTTGATTGCGCTGAGCAACGCCTGGACTTTCTCAGGCTCAGGATCAAACACATCCAGCGCCACCAGCGAACACCCCTGATCCCGCATCGCGCTGGCGGGATGTTGCGCTTGTTCCCATTGAATCAATGTCGGCGCTGATCCATTCAGCGGCAGGTGCCCATCGGCAGGAATGGTGATCTGCCAGGACAACGTGCCTCGGGTCATGGGTTCGGGTTCCCCGATAATGGCGCGGCAGGCTTCGCTCATTGCGTGGATGTCGTCGGTGCGTGCGACCCAGGTCGCCAGGCATTGCGGCGTATCAGCGGGCAATTGGTCCATGCCGAACCAGCGTGGCCGGTCCGGGCGATTGGCGGACGGGTCCACGGCAATCACTTCCAGATAAGTCTCCGGGCCAAGGCGCAGCAACCGATTATGAGTGCCCATGCGCGGATGCACCCCGCCCGGTTGAAGCTCCACGCCGAGTGCGTTGGTGACGAAGGCACAGCCGGTGTCGAGGTCGGGGGCGACGATGGCGAGGTGGTCAAGGGTGGTTTTCATGCGCCGAGCCTCCGGATACCTTTTATTAACGAGGTGGAAATAGTAACAACAGATTCACCATGACGTTACGTTGACTGGTTGAGCGCGCCGTCCCCTTTTTCTCAAAATCATCGAGTTTTTGAAATCACACCACTCATGTATTGATTCAAATCGCGAAAATCCTTAACGCTCCAAGCGTGTGGCGGAATCTTTACACCGTTCTCTTGCAATGTTTTTGGAATCAAGTCTCCATTGGGGCGAAGTATTATCGATGACACAATAACGCCCGGATAATCATTTAGTCTTTTTTTGAAAGCGGATGTTGTAAGGTCAGGTGTAGGAGGATTGCTTTTATTAGCCAATGGTCCTGTTCCTTTGATATCTATTCCGTGGCACATGACACACCTCTGTAAATAGAGGTTTTTCCCATTGGCATTATCCGCGAAGGATAGTGGTGTTTGAATTAGCGATAAAGTTACTAGCGAAGCGATGAATGATGTTTTCATTAACATGTGGGTTTTGTCTCGTCCGTGAATGCTAGAGGGCGTCTCTGCTGAGCTGGCTTTAGTTTATCCGAAGCGGCTTTGCCATGGGCAGGTAGTTCTGGGCACGGTAGCTCTTGGCCGATTCTTGCCCGTCTCAACTAACTGAAATCCCTACCCCCAAGTGAAAAGGGGGTGGATTTATTTTACATTGCTGCCGAGGCAGGTGACAGAGAATTAAGTCTGTCACTTCTTCACTGTGAGCACTTACTTTTGCATATGCCTTGTGGTGATTTTCAGGAAGCTTAAAATGCTTACGCCGAAGAAGAACGCGAGGGCGATTATGTATGCCGAGATTATCTGCTGGTTTTGTGGCAGCTCTTTGAAACTTGGATAGAGAAAACCAATGAGTTTCGTGAATGCAAGGAGAAGAAATACCCAAAGAACAGCCCAGAGCATGGCTCCGATGCTAATTGAGTAGACTCTAAATTGCGACGGGTCTTTTATTATGCTTATTTGAGTTGCTGGCGAACTGATAAGGAGCACCATGGCTAGCAGATGCAATGGGATAGATACTCCGGCAGAGAAGATGATCAGTTTGACGTCGGACAGAGTTGTCAGTAACTCCGGATTGAATAAATAGATCATTATTAATCCGGGTGATATGAAAATAATAAACAGCAAAAGTAAAAGGGTTAGCCTGAATATCAGGGCTTTATCGCTTAAAAAACTATTCAAATCGAAATTTATTTTCATGGTTGCCAAGAGTCGTGTTAGCTAAAGGTATTAAAAAAAGGGGTTGATTTATTTCTCATTGCGTCGAGGCTGATGGCAAATAAATAAGTTTGTCCCCTTTTTATTGATCCGATTCGTTGATGTCTGCGGTTCATCTGTGCTTAGGCGAACTGCTGGTGAGCGCGCTGCCACAGTTCGTGCGCGTCATCGATCAGGCTGACGGCAATCGACTCCCTTGTCTCCGGATCTCGGAGGAGAGCCAGGTCCTCATTGGAAGGGGCATGGAGGTTCACATTGAACTTAGGGTACTTCCAGAACAGGTAGCCCGAATTGCGAGTGGTGGGTGCGATCTCTCGGCTCAGCGCAAATAGGCGCTCCCGGTCTTCGGGGAACTGCTCACTGTCACAGTAGTAGCCAACGTAGAGACGGTGGTTAAGTTCGATGTACACGCCACCATTCATAAACGTGAAGGGGAAAGTGAGGCCAATGTATTTGCTGTTTTTGGCCTTCTTGTAATAGGCGGAAACCGCCTCCTTCGTGGCCGAAATTTCGGGCTTGCCGAGTTGCGGATACCGGCTCGCTTGGCAAGCCGTCATGCGCTCCCAAATATCGAGCTGTAAGTCTGCCAGTACGGACTTGAATGCATGGTTGATGTCGGCGATCACAAAGAGATTCTCGCCCAGCAGGATCTGTTCTTTTAGCTTGCTCATGTAGATCTCGCCTTGGTCACTGGATGTCAGCTTTTGGAGTAGTTCGATGTATTGGAAAACGCTTTCCCGCACGCCGGGCTCGCGGGCAACCAGTGGGATACAGTCCTTCAACCAAGCGATAATCTCGGCTTCGTAGCTCAGAAGAACTACAGGCAGGGACTTGCGACTCTGCTCACTGGGCTCAGCACCATCCAGGGTGAGGTACGTGGTCCAAATCTCGCTATAGCCTTCCGCCTGCATTCGCTGGTGGTAGCGCCAGAGCTGCTCGTCCTGATCGCTGGCGTAGATCTTGTTCTCGATGATTACTGCCTGCTTGGATTGGTTGCGGACCAAGATATCGATGTTCTGGTACTCAACCTCGACATTCGCATTCTCTGAATCGAAGTTCTCGATGCCCAGTCGCTTCAACAGGAGATTCAGCAGCGCTGTCCCCTGATTGTGTGTGGCCTTAGGGTCGAGCAGGAAGGCGAGGAAGCGCGAGTGAAGTCGAACCTCGTCACTTGAGCTGCGGAGTACGGAGAAGAGGTTGAAGCCTGCCGGGCGCTGATACCTCGCGCGCAGCAGAGCAACGGTTTGCAAAAAATCGTCCATGGAAGAAAGTCCCTGATTAAGGCCGAGTTATGGCGCGCAGTATCAGACAAATCACGCTCTGATGTAATGGCCATTTGATGCTGCTGACAGCATGCAAGTCTTTGTTTAGAGATGCGTCGACCGTTCGGATCATTGCCAATAAAGCATTTGCGAAATCACATCGCACTGAGTAATTCGGAATCTTTACGCTGTAAATAGCTCCTACTTTTGTTGGTACTCAATGACCACTTTTAGCCGATTTTCGCCTGTTACGACTGACCCAAAACCTCTACATCACCTGACTCCCCACTGCCAGCTTACTCAACAACCACCCACTAAAACTCCGCGCCATCGGATTATTCTCACTATCACGATGAGTCAACAACGCCCAGTTGGGGCCGCGAATCGTCTCCTCAACCAACGGTTGCAACAACCCATTGGCACGCGCTGGCTGACTCAATAATTGGCTGACCAGGGCGATGCCGAGCCCCGCACACGCGGCGTCCAGCAGCAGGCCGGGGTCGGAGAAGTTCAGCCCCTGATCCTTCTGACCGACATCGATACCTGCTTCCACCGCCCAGTGACTCCAGTCCATTTCCCGCTCGCCATGGAGGGTGGTGCGCTGTGCGCTGGGCACCGCCAACAGGCTGGGGTGGCACGCCGGGTAAAGGCGGTCGGCGTGCAGCACCTTGAAGCTGCATTCGGCCTGGGAGCTGATGTCGTCTCGCACCGCGAGGTCGATGGTCTGGGTCGTCATGTCCGGGACTTCGTCGGTGCTGAAGATCCACAGATCAACTTCCGGGTGCTGGCGGCGGAAGTCTTCCAGGCGTGGCAGTAGCCAGTGCCGGGCGAACGCCGGGGTGGTGTTGAGGACGAGCTGGTTGGGTTTTTGGTACTGCCCAAGGCGACGAATGCCGACGGCCAGTTGCTGCAACAGCGCCTGAGTGGTGCTGAGCAGGTCGTGACCGGCATCGGTCAGGCTGACGCTGCGTCCACTGCGAAAGAACAAGGGTTGTTCCAGGTACGCTTCGAGGCTGCGAATCTGCTGGCTGATCGCCGATTGGGTGAGGTGCAGCTCTTCGGCGGCCTTGTGGAAACTGCCCAGCCGGGCGGCGGCTTCAAAGCCGCGAAGGGTGCCGAGAGGCGGCCAGTGTTTGAGCATGCTGATAAGTTCCTCTAATCATTTATCCACAAAATCCATCGTTTGTTTGCCCGTTTTTGCAGCCGTAGCATGCATGACAAGACCACGTAGGCAGTTTTCATTGAACACAATGACTTAACTTAAAGGTGCTTGTCATGCAGCAGAATGAAATTCAAAACAAGGGTTGGTTGATGCCGGCGGAATGGGTAAGGCACGCAGCAACCTGGATGGTTTGGCCGCACAACCAGGCGCTCTGGGAGTCGGGTTGGGGTGTCACATTGGCACGGGTGCAAGAGGATTTCGCTCGTGTGGCCAACGCCATTGCCCGTTTTGAACCGGTGAAGCTGGTCGTCGATCCTTCTGCTGTCGCGAGTGCCCAAGCGTTGTGTGGGCCCAACATCGAACTGATCGAGCTGGCGGTGAACGACAGCTGGTGCCGGGACTCCGGCCCGAGCTTCGTCTGCCACCCGCAACAGGGGCTGGCCGGTGTGAGCTGGCGCTTCAACGCGTGGGGCGGCAAGTCGGCCCATGACCTGGACGAAAGCCTGGCTCGCCGCGCACTCAATCACCTCGGCGCGGCGTGCTTCGGTACTCCGTTGAGTAACGAAGGCGGGGCCATTCATGTGGACGGCGAGGGCACGCTGATCACCACCGAGTCGGTATTGCTCAATCCCAATCGCAACCCGGGCATGAACAAGGCCGAGATGGAGGAGATCTTCACGCGTCTGCTCGGGGTGAAGAAGACCGTCTGGCTGCCGGGCGATCCCGACCATGTGACCGGCGACATGACTGACGGTCATGTCGATGGCGTGTGCGCTTTCGCCCGCCCTGGCGTGCTGCTGGTGGATGCCACTCACGACAAGCACTCGGTGTACGCCGAGGTGGTACGAGAAAACCGTCGCGCGTTGGCGCTGGCAACCGATGCCCACGGTCGGCCGTTTGAGCTGATCGACCTGTATGAAGCCACCGATGCCGTGGACACAGTGGCTGAGGTGTTTTGTGCTTCCTACACCAACTTCTACATCGCCAATAACGCCATCATCATGCCGGCCTATGGCATCGATGCCGACAACGCGGCTGCCGAAGTGTTGGCTCAGGCGTTCCCTGGACGCGAGGTGGTGCCGGTGCGGATCAATCATCTGGCCCATGGCGGCGGCGGTGTGCATTGCATCACCCAGCAACAGCCAGCCTGGCCACTGAGGGGTTAATGCCATGACCATTTTGACGGTTGCTACCACCCAAATGCCCTGCACCTGGGATCTGAAACACAACCTCGATCAGGCCGAGCAATTGGTACGTGATGCGGCGGCGAACGGCGCTCAGGTCATCCTGTTGCAGGAGCTGTTTGCCACACCGTATTTCTGCATCGAGCAACATCACAAACACCTGGCGCTGGCTGAGGAATATCAGCACAGCGCCGTGCTAAAACGCTTTGCCGCGCTGGCCAGGGAGTTGGGGGTGGTGCTGCCGCTGAGCTGGTTCGAGAAGGCCGGCAATGCCTACTTCAATTCGTTGAGCGTGGCCGATGCCGATGGGCAGTTGCTGGGGGTGTATCGCAAGACGCACATCCCTAACGCCATCGGTTATCAGGAGAAGGAATACTTCAGCCCCGGCGATACCGGCTTTCGTGTCTGGGACACTGCGTTCGGGCGCATCGGTGTGGGCATCTGTTGGGATCAGTGGTTCCCCGAGACCGCCCGCTGCCTGGCATTGATGGGCGCCGAAGTCTTGTTGTTTCCCACCGCCATTGGTTCTGAACCCGGTTGCGCCGCATTGGATTCACGTGACCACTGGCAGATGACCATGCGCGGCCATGCCGCCGCCAACCTCCTGCCGGTGGTGGCCGCCAACCGCATCGGCCGAGAAGTGGCGACCACCGATCCGACGCTGCAAATGAATTTCTACGGCTCGTCCTTTATCTGCAACCACAAGGGCAAGCTCCTCGCCGAAGCCGACCGCGACAGTTTGGGTGTGCTGGTACACAGCCTGGACTTGTCCGCCATGCGCGAAGAGCGCCTGACCTGGGGCATCTACCGCGACCGCCGTCCCGACATGTACGGGGCGCTGTTAAGCCTGGATGGTCGTCACATTAATGCTCGCTGGAACACTCAAGGGGTTTGACATGAACGTGACCAAAAAGCTTTTGCTTTGCTCCTTGGGATTGGCGCTAAGCGGTGCCTTGTCGTCGGTGCAGGCGGAGGAGAAGACCCTGAGGTTGTACAACTGGGCCGATTACTTCGCCGAGGACACCCTGTCCAGGTTCACCGCCGAAACCGGGATCAAGGTGATCTACGACGTCATGGATGGCAGTGAAACACTGGAGGCCAAGCTGATGGCTGGCGGCAGTGGTTATGACCTGATCTTTCCGGGCGACACTGTTGGCGAGCGTCTGATGCACGCCGGCAGTTTGCAGCCACTGGACAAGTCAAAGCTCACCGCCCTGGATGACATCGAGCCGGGTTTGCAGAAACTACGGACGCATTATCTCTACTCGAGCAAGGCCACCGTTCCCTACACGTGGGGCACCATCGGCCTGACCTACAACGCCGAACAGATCAAAAAGCGCATGCCGGATGCGCCGGTGAATAGCCTGGACATGCTGTTCAAGCCGGAACTGGCCGCCAGGTTTGCGGACTGCGGTATCTCCCTGATCGATTCGCCGGACGAAGTGCTGGCGGTCGCGCTCAATTACCTCGGCCGTGAGCCGCGCAGCGCCAAGCCGGAGGACTTGGCAGCGGCCAGCGAACTGTTGCTGAAACTGCGGCCGTACATCCGCAAGTTCCAGTCGCAACCGGTGACCGATCTGGTGAACGGCAACCTGTGCCTGTCGCTCGGTTACAGCGGCGATATGACCCAGGCGCAACGGGCGGCAGATGCCGCCGGCAAGAAAGCTACGTTCCAGTATCACATCCCGCGCGAGGGCACCACGGTGTGGATGGACACCATGGCGATCCCCGTCGACGCCAGGCATCCAGAGTACGCCTACGCGTTCATCAACTTCGTCATGCGCCCGGAGAACATGGCCGCCATCAGCAACTTCACCGGTTACCCCACCTCCAACGCCAAGGCGCGTCCGAGCGTCGATGCAGTGATGCGTAACAACCCGGATATCTACCTCGATGACGCCACTTACCAACGACTGATCCCGGGCAAAGACATTCCCCAGGCGGATATGCGTGCGCGAATGCGGGCGTGGACCAAGTTCAAGACGGCTTCCGTGAAATGAACAGAGAGATCCGCATGTCGACACGTCGAGAGTTCATCAAGCAGGTATCGGTGTTTGCCAGTCTGGGCGCAGCCGCGTCCATGGCACTCGGCCTGAATGCTCCCCGGGTGCAAGCAGCCATCAAGGGCAGTTGGCATATGCCGGACGAGGGCGACAAACATCGGCGGGCCTTTATCGCCTTTGGTGCACAGGAGGCCTTCCACGAGGACTTCACGCCTGACGTGCAAGATGCCTTGGGCCGGATCGCCCGCACCATCGCCAGCTATGAGCCGGTCACCGTGTTCTGCCGCGAGAGCGAGCGGGATCTGGCTGAAGAAAAATGCGGCACGGGCAACATCACCTTTGTTGTCACGGAGCTGGACGATATCTGGATGCGCGATATCGGGGCCAACTTCGTTATCGATAGCGAAGGAGGGCTCGGTGCGGTGGATTTCAACTTCAACGGCTGGGGCAATAAACAGCAGCACACCGAGGATGCGCAGTTGGCCGCTTTGGTCGCCCGGACCGCTGGCGCCAGTTACATCCGCAGCCGGCTGGTGGGCGAGGGCGGCGCTATCGAAGTGGATGGCCACGGCACGGGGATCATGACCGAAAGCAGCTGGATCAATACCAACCGCAATCCCGGCTGGAGCAAAACAGACGTAGAGGAAGAACTGAAGAACAGGCTCGGCTTGCGCAAAATCATCTGGCTGCCGGGCATCAAAGGCAAGGACATCACCGACGCCCATGTCGACTTCTACGCCCGCTTCGTCAAGCCGGGAGTGGTGATCGCCAACCTTGACAACRACCCCGAGTCCTATGACCACGCCGTGACGCTTGCCCATTTGGACATTCTCAGGAAGGCCTCCGATGCCGATGGCCGCACGCTGCACGTGCACACCGTGTCGCCTCCGCTCAATCCACGAAAAAGTCGGTTCAACAAAAACAATCCAGACTTCGCGCCGGGCTATATCAACTACTTCGTGATCAATGGAGCGGTCATTGCCCCCGAGTTCGGTGACAAGGCGGCAGATACCCAAGCCTTTGACCTGTTGTCCGAGCTCTACCCAGACCGTGTGGTGGTTCAGCTCAACATCGATGCCATCGCCGCCGGTGGTGGGGGGATCCACTGTGTGACCAGTCACCAGCCTTATGGATAGTTGCTGATATTTCAAAGCAGACCCCCGCCTGAGTTGTCTGCTTTCTCACTCATCAAATGTGCGGTTAGTAAGGTATCTGCTCTGTTCAGGCTGCCCAGCGTAGCCCGGCGACACTCAGCAGGATCAAGCCGATCCAGACGAGCCGCCAGAAGGAAACCCCATCGCCCAACCAATACATGCCGACGATGGCTGTGCCGGCAGCGCCGATGCCGGTCCAGATCGCGTAGGCGGTTCCTACAGGCAGGACACGCAACGCCATCGTCAACAAGCACAAACTGCCGGCCAATACGACGACGGTGCCGGCCAGCAGCCAGGGCCGTTCAAGACCGTTTGCAGATTTCAACCCGACCGCAAAGGCGATCTCCAGAAGTCCGGCAATGATCAGCAGTAACCACGAAGTGTTGTAAGTCATTCGATGAAACCTGTATGGGCAAAAAAAAGCGAGCCGGTGAGGGCTCGCCAAAGGGAGATAAACGGTCAGTTGGCTAACAGTTTGCCGCTGAGCAGGCTAATCAGGGTTTTCACCGTCAGCACGGTCAGTGCCACAGTGAGGAACAGCAGAATCACAGCAGCGATGAGCATCAGCAGGGTGTTGTCCTGGACATGTGCATATTTCAGCGCCGCATTGCTCAAGGCCGCGATGGGAAAGCTGATTGCCCACCACGAAGGCGCAAAGGGCACATCGCGACGGAACACTTTGAAACTCAACACCACGAACAGGAACAGGCCGAAGTAGAACAACACACTGGCAAACCGGTCGATCTCGCCGAACACGTTGGTATATGCCAGGAAACCTACTTCAAACGGTGCAATCAGGACCATCAGCGAAGGCACCATACCTTTGGCCATAGCTGCCTGATGCACCAGCCGCGAAAAGATCCGGGTGAAGAAAACCAGTGCCAGCACCGCACCCACGGCGAGGGCGAAAAGGTTGAATTCTGCGGCCCAAGCCATAGGCATGTGCGCACCGGTTACCGCTATATCGAGGGTGGCGACACCTGGTATCAGCCAGGCAGGTACGGCATTCAACGAATCCTGATTGCCCGACAACAGACGGGAAACCACGAGGCCAGCAAGCAACACGGTCAATACGCTGCCCAGTATCCAGAGAGCCAGTCCAAGCAACTGGCTGTGTGGCGCCGCGACTGCCGAAAGCAGCAACAATGCGATGGTGACGGTGCCAAAAAAGTTGCTGGCGATTGGATGGTTGAACTCGGCCCTTACCGCTTCAGGGTGTTTCACCCATTTGGTCAGGTAACTCAGGGTCAGCAACACGAATACCAGGCCGGCCAGCGCGCCAATCGCTTCTCCCAACACGCCGCCGATGCCGTAATACTGACCGCTCAAGCGCCATGCCAGTCCCAGGCCGGACAAACCCATGACTGAACCGAACAGATTGATGGGCAGGTTTTTGATGGACGTCGTGCTGCGTGGTATCGATTGCTCAACTGCGATGGAGGGGGTGTATGCAGTGTTCATGGCAGTCTCCCGTTTGACTGAATTTGCCGTTGGAGATATTTTCAGCCAAACGACATTTGGCTGAAATGATCTTGAAGCGACGTATTCAGCCAATGATTCGACGAGGACAGACATCATGCGCATAACCCTTCTGGCATTCCCCCGCGTGCAGCTGCTGGACGTCATCGGCCCGGCAGACGTCTTTGCCGAAGCGGCCCGGCAGCTCGGCAATCCGCGCGCCTACCGGGTCGAAGTCATCGGTACTGACAAGGGAATGATCAAAGGTTCAAGCGGTTTGAAACTCGGTATTGACGAAACCTTCGAAACCTACAAAGGCAAGATTGACACGTTGCTTGTGGCCGGCAGTCCACACATCGACGAAATTGCCCTTGACCCCGCACTGCAAGATTGGCTGCGCAGGCAGGCGAAATCCGTGCGCCGTATCGGCTCGGTCTGTAGCGGCGCTTTCTTGCTCGCCGCCGCTGGCTTGCTCGATGGGCGCCGTGTCACCACTCACTGGAATTCCAGCGCAAAACTCGCCAGGGAACATCCGCAAACCCACGTCGAGCCCGACAGCATCTTTATCAAGGACGGAAATATCTACACCTCGGCAGGGGTCACGGCGGGTATGGACCTGGCTCTGGCGCTGGTCGAAGAGGATCACGGCAGGGAGCTGGCGCTCAGTGTCGCTCGTGAAATGGTGATGTTCTTCAAGCGACCTGGCGGGCAATCGCAGTTCAGCGCCCAATTGGCAGCGCAAACGGCCGAACGCAGCGTGATCAGAGATGTGCAGGACTATGTGGTGGAACATTTGAAGGCAGACTTGAGCGTACCCACCCTGGCCGCCCGCGCCGGCATGAGCGAGCGCAACTTCGCTCGTACCTTCAAGGCGGAAGCCGGCTCGACCCCGGCAGAGTTTGTCGAACTTGCCCGTATTGATGCAGCCAGGCGGCTAATCGAAGATTCGGACGTATCACTCAAGCGCTTGGCCGATACAGTCGGCTATGCCAATACGGACGGGTTCAGAAGGGCGTTCATGCGGCGTCTCGGGGTTGCTCCGAGTGATTATCGAAAGCGGTTTTCATCCGTGTGAGGTAGAAGGGGCCCTGAATCGCCAAGAGCAGCAATCGACCCAATACAGGACACAAAACTCCCCTGAGACATAGGTCATGGCGTCCCGTTTCTTCCGTGCGGGTGATAGCCTGGTCGACGACTCAAGCGTTCGTAGTGCCTCGACCAGTTGCTGCCCGCGGCTGCCAACGCGTGGCTGGCCTGATGTTCAGGACGGGACAGGGACATGACAGAGAAATAAATCAGTCCCCCTTTTCATTGCAATATCATCCAAAGTGGAGGAATTTCAGAATGGATTCAGTAGATTTAGCGGGGCTGGACCCTACAGTTGAACCTGTYGCGGAGAAGTTTCACCGTGCTGGAAGGATCGCGATTGGTGCGATCCCCGTTGTTGGCTCTGTCTGCCTAGAAATCTTTAACTCAGTGCTTGAAGCTCCCTTGAATAAGCGTCGTACCGATGTCATGCGGGACATCGGCGAAGCCATCAATCATCTCATCGAGCAGGGGGTGGTTACGCAAGAAGGGCTTCAAGAAAACGACGCGTTCATTAGCACCGTTGCCGAGGTTTGTAATATATCCCTGAGAAATCACCAAGAAGAAAAGCTTGAAGCCCTGCGCAATGCGGCGATCAACGCTGCATTACCCGCCTGTCCGAGTGACGACTACCGCCAAATTTTCCTGAGTTTTGTGGATGTTTGTACGGTTACTCACATCCGGTTACTAAAACTATTTGAAGCTCCTTCCGTCTGGTTCGCAGAAAACAATCTCCCCGAGCCATACCCCACAGCGATCTCCCTATCGCAGATCATTCATTCGGCTATGCCAGAGCTGGCGGGACGGCGCGAAATCCTAGATACCGTATGGGCCGATCTATATCAGAAAGGGCTGGTTGAGATAAGGCAGCTGGAGATGATCTTAAGCCGCGAAAGTTGCCTGTCCAAACAAACTACAGAGTTCGGCAGCAAGCTTGTGGCATTTCTAAGCAATTAGCGCTTTTACACCATTTTTCGACGAGAGCCTATGTGAAACAGATTATTTATGCAGGCAACGATTCCCAACCCTTCGTTGCTGAATATGCCGTTGTCATGGACGACTCGGGCTGGACACAACACGCCGATATCGTGGTTGTTCAATCCTCTCAGAAAGGCTTGGGAACCAGCTTGTATAATACAGACCGAGGTCGTGACAATGTGTTGAACCGAATTTTGACCACTGACCTTCCTGATGTAAGAATCCAATATATTTCTTTCAATATCGTCCTGGATCTGGCCGATCACATGGAAGGTCTGCGACTCCCCATACGGTTGGATCTGGATGACTATATTGCCAAGGGCAATCCCCATACTGTAGCTATCTCTCGAGCAGTAACATTCAAACAGATCCTTCGCCGGATAATCGGTAGAGCCGATAGAGAGATTTCGTACTGGAGCGGTCATGTTGTTGGTGGTTGCGCCCTTTTTTATACGGATCTCATGGATCCAGAGCGTCAGCGGCTGGACATCGCCGAGGCTAGCCGACTACTCGAACGAGCTGGATACAGTCGCTCTTCCAGCAGGTTTTAATCTACCTCAACCTCTCACTGTAGTGGTCGAGTTGTTACCGCAAGATTGACCCACCATCCGAAACATCATTGATCCAAGATGCAGCGGTTACTGGTAGTGGGTCAACGCTGCGCCGGCAATTGGCCCAATCTCGCAGCAACGGCAATAGCCGGTGGTCAGTGACCGCTTTTGGTTGCGGCCTCTCACAACTGACCGAAACCCACACCCCCAAAGCGGCCTTCCATGCATCTGCAAATCAAAGTGCACGCTACAACCTAAGGGACGGCACCCTTCAAGCTTTCACCCAAAACCTCTACATCACCTGTCCCCCCGCTGCCAGATTGCTCAGTGACCTCTCACTGAAATTCCGCGCCAGCGGATTGTTCTCAGGGAAAGGGACCGGGAACACCCATAGCCGGTTCTACGTCAAGATCCAAAGCCTACCTTGTTAAACAATGAGGCTCTCATATTTATTGTCAGTTGCAGGAAATTCGTTATGTCGCTTCACGCCAATTTGTAATATCTACAAAATCCTTATTTATGCTGAGGCAAGGCTTTGAATTTATTTGAATTTTTAAATTAACCCTTCATCTCTATGTTCGCAAGACAAAGTAATGCGCTGTATGCATTCGCGATCCAGAAAAAATAAATCCTCACGGAATTCTGAGCAAAAAATCAGAAATTCAATCGTATTTCCTTTCTATGAAATTACTCCACCTAAAACCGGCGGCATTATAAATAGTCATTTTGCACTCATTAAGTGTTATTTTTTACAAGCGCGATGGCGTTCTTAGTAAAATTATCATAAGGGTGTTGAGATGAGTGATGCAAAAGTTTTGGTTTTGCGAACATGTGCCAATAATATGTTCGACCACTGTGGATTGATCTGGCCTGTTTCCGGGATTATCGAATGTAAATTTTGGGAACCTACGAGAAAGCTCGAGAACGGGCTTTCCGGCTTGCTGTGGGGGAAGGGGGCGAGCGCTCATTTAAATATGCAGGCAGATGCCAGGTGGGTTGTTTGTGAAGTCGAGGTTGACGATATTATCCGTCTGGATGCGGAGGGAGGCGTTAAGTTTCCTCGTGCTGAAGTGGTTCATGTCGGGACGCGAAATAGCGCATTGGGGTATATTTCAAACAATATTTCGAACTATGAATCATCTTCAACGGATTTGATTGAGACATTTGTTTTTCCTGAAGTGCGCTCGGAAATGAACAAGGACTCTTCTAGGTCGCCCGCAGCAACGGCTCAAGCTCCACCAACGCTAGAGACGGCTGTTTATGGCAGTACGCTCACGGGCGCAAATCAGAGTCAGCTCATCGCAGGCTATGGCAGTACTGAAACCGCTGGAGATCGCAGCACGCTGATTGCCGGGTATGGCAGTACCGGAACTTCAGGAGCTGATAGTTCAATCATCGCCGGCTACGGCAGCACACAAACCGCCGGGGAAGAAAGCTCGCTGACRGCGGGTTACGGCAGCACGCAAACGGCYCAGGAGGGCAGCGATCTCACTGCTGGCTACGGCAGCACGGGYACCGCGGGATCCGACAGYTCGCTGATYGCCGGCTACGGCAGCACACAAACCGCCGGGGAAGAAAGCACGCTGACAGCGGGTTATGGCAGCACGCAAACGGCYCAGGAGGGCAGCGATCTCACTGCTGGCTACGGCAGCACGGGCACCGCGGGATCCGACAGTTCGCTGATCGCCGGCTACGGCAGTACGCAAACTGCCGGACACGAAAGCGCATTGATTTCGGGTTACGGCAGTACCCAAACTGCAGGGTACAAAAGTATTCTGACCTCGGGTTATGGCAGCACACAAACCGCTCAGGAAAGCAGCTCTCTGACCGCTGGCTACGGCAGCACCGGAACCGTTGGATACGATAGTTCGCTGATCGCCGGCTACGGCAGCACTCAGACTGCCGGCCATGGCAGCATCCTTACCGCGGGGTACGGCAGTACGCAAACGGCCCAGGAAGGGAGTTCACTCACCGCCGGTTATGGCAGTACCGGAACCGCCGGCGCGGACAGTTCGCTGATCGCAGGTTACGGCAGCACTCAGACCGCAGGTCACGAAAGCACACTGACAGCAGGTTATGGCAGTACACAAACCGCTCAGGACAACAGCTCCCTGACCACTGGCTATGGCAGCACTTCCACCGCCGGCTATGAAAGTTCACTGATTGCCGGATATGGCAGTACCCAAACTGCCGGTTACAAAAGCACGCTGACAGCAGGCTATGGCAGTACCCAAACGGCGCAGGAGGAAAGCTCACTGACCACTGGCTACGGGAGTACTTCAACGGCGGGCTATAGCAGTACGTTGATCGCCGGGTACGGAAGTACTCAAACCGCCGGCTACAAAAGCAGTTTGACGAACGGTTATGGCGGTACGTCGACCGCAGGCTATGAGAGCTCACTGATCGCAGGTTATGGCAGCACCCAGACCGCGGGCTACGAGAGCACGCTCACGGCGGGTTATGGCAGCACGCTGACCGCTCAAGACAGCAGCACGCTCACCGCTGGTTATGGCAGTACCGAAACGGCTGGATTTTCCAGCTCCTTGATCGCAGGTTACGGCAGCACGCAGACCGCCGGTTACGAGAGTACGTTGACTGCCGGGTATGGCAGTACGCAGACGGCAGAGCGTGACAGCACGCTCACCGCCGGTTACGGCAGCACCGGAACGGCGGGGCAGGACAGTTCGCTCATTGCGGGTTATGGCAGCACCTTGACCAGCGGCATTCGCAGCTTCTTGACAGCGGGTTACGGCAGTACCTTGATCAGCGGACTTCGCAGCGTGCTGACGGCGGGATATGGCAGCAGCCTGACATCTGGTATGCACAGCAGCCTGACCGCCGGATACGGCAGCAACCAGATTGCGAGTCATCGAAGCTCACTGATTGCGGGCTATGACAGCACTCAAATTGCCGGGCATAAAAGCATGTTGATCGCCGGCAAGGGCAGTTCGCAAACAGCCGGTTATCGCAGCACGCTGATATCCGGTGCCGACAGCATCCAGATGGCAGGTGAGCGCAGCAAGCTGATTGCCGGTAAAGACAGCACCCAGACAGCGGGCGACCGAAGCAAACTACTGGCTGGCAGCAACAGCTATCTCACTGCTGGCGATCGAAGCAAACTGACCGCTGGCAACGATTGTGTGCTCATGGCCGGAGACCGAAGCACACTCACTGCCGGCAAGAACAGCGTTCTGACAGCGGGTGCTCGCAGCAGGCTCATCGGCAGCCTTGGCTCAACGCTGACGGGCGGGGAGAACTCGACGCTGATTTTCAGATGCTGGGACGGAAAGCGTTACACCAACGTGGTCGCCAAGACTGGCAAAGACGGAGTAGAGGCTGATACACCGTATCAAGTAGATGAAGATAGAAATATCGTGAATAAAGCCGAGGAGTCATAACGATTAACCGCATCGGCCCTTTGGCCAACGGGATAACCAAACCGCTGACGTTAGTTGTCTTCGTATCATCACCTGCACAGACGATGGGTCAGATCATTCAGAAGCCATCGGCCTGCTTTCCCTAAAGAGCGATTTTGCATGTGCGCTGCGTAGATCGTCAGTGTGTCTGGTGTGCGCTGAAGTTCGGCGGTTAACTCAAGCGGCAGGAGGCGTCCTGAAGCCAGGTGATCGGCAATCAGATGCTCTGGCATTCGGCACCAACCGAACCCGGCGAGTAAAAAATCCATCCGCCGTGCCAAATCTACAAACCGCCACTGGTGACTGCCCGTCACCCCATAGCTAGGACCGTCGGGTGAAACCGGATCGGAAAGTACCAGTTGCACGTAAGGCTTGAGGTCTGCACTTGTTACCCGGCGGCCTAACATGGCCAGGGGATGCCCGCTGGCTACTACTGGCCTCAAGTCGACGCTGAGCAGCGGCAGTGCGGTGACATCGTCGGGCACTGTCGGAATCAATGTGCAAAGCGCCAGTGCCGCATCGCCGTTGCGCAATCGGCGCTCTGCGCCGCCTAAGCCTTCCGTAGAAAAACTCACTGCCAGATGCGGAAAAGCCTCACGGATAGCGCGCAGGCTTTCGATGAGCGGTGCGCTAGGGACTAAAGGGTCTATGGCGAGCGCCAACTCCGGCTCAACCCCGGCTGCCGTACTTGAGGCCATTGCTTCAAACTGGGCAGCGCTTGCCAGCACGGCGCGCGCTTGAACCACCAGCACTCTACCGACCTCAGTGAGCGTTGGACGATGGCCGCTCCGATCAAACAGCCTCACACCTTGAACTGACTCAAGTGTGGCAATCGACTGGCTAATGGCAGATTGAGCACGCCGCAGATGACGTCCCGTTGCCGAGAAACTGCCTGTATCAGCAATGGTTACAAGGATTCGCAACTGATCCAGGCTGAGACTTCCGATCATGACCCATCACTTAAACAGATGGATTTAATCATATTTACATCACTCCTGCGTATAGATCGTATTGGGTAGAGTGTGTCGCACATCGCCTAGAGCGACAACGCAAAACATACCGCCGCGTCACTGCGCAGGAGTTACTTACATGTCCAGGCTTCTCACCATTGAAACCAGTCCACGTGGGGATGCTTCAATCTCCCGGCAGCTCACTCGCCGATTTGTGGCCGCGTGGGAAGCTGCACACCCGGGGGGCGCCATCAAAATACGGGATCTAACGGACACTTCGCTGACGTTCGTGACGGCCCCTTGGTTACAGGCTTACTTCACCCCGCAAACCCAACATTCGCCTGAAATGAAAGCCGTGTTGCAGCTATCCGATGAGCTTGCGGCCGAGTTGCTGGAAACCGATCACCTGGTTATTTCTACGCCGGTCTACAACTACAACGTCCCTGCGGCGCTCAAGGCGTGGGTGGATCACGTGGTACGTAAAGGCCTGACCTTGGGCTTTGATGGTAAAGGGCTGGTGACCGGTAAAAAGGCAACGGTGCTGCTCGCCTCGGGAGGTGTATACACCAACGACTCCCCGATTAGAGACCGTGACATTGCGACCCAGTATTTGAAACTGATCCTGAACGTCCTGGGTATCACCGATGTCACCTTTGTTGCGGCCGGCGGCGCTAAAGCTGTAGATCTCGGAGACATCGGCATGCGCGATTTTCTGGATACATTTGATCATCAAATTCAAAAGTCGCTGGTTTAGGCAGCATCTTCCCTAGCCAATCGATTCTGGTCTATCGACTTCGCGTGGTTAAACGCGCAAATCAAGAGTGTTGACGGGTAAGCAGACAGCTTTTTGTGTCGCGTATCTGTATCGATCGAATGTACCCGTCCGGCCAAGTCACCTACCCAACCCTGCAAAGCCAAGACATGGTGTGCACTTAAATTTGGTTCATCACGGATTACCGGGAAAGACGCTCTTGATCTTCATGAAAAAGAACTCGCTATCCCGGTAGCCGTACGCCATCCGCTTGATGACCTTTATTCGATTGTTTATTCCTTCCAACTGACCGGTGTGCATCGGCCAGCGAACCCGACTGACGATACCGCGCCAGTACCCCTTTAGCCGTTTGGCAAACTGGATCAGAGCCGGTATTTCGCTTTCATGTGCATGGCGCAGCCATTGCTTCCAGGCCGATCTCCAAGCCCAGGCGCCACTCGGCGTCCAGAGCGTTTTGAGTTCAGCCTTCATCAAATAGACCGTCATCAACGCTTGGTTGGCCGCCAGCAAATCCTGCAAATGGACCTGTTGTTCCGGCGTTTTCAGGTTCTGCGGGTTACGCAGCAACAGCCATCGCGCCTGCTTGATGACCTTGCGCGCCGGCTTGTCATGACGCAGCCGGTTAGCCTCGTCGACGCGGACCCGATCAATCACCTCTCGACCATATTTGGCCACCACATGGAAAAGGTCGTAGACCACTCGCGCTTTCGGGCAATGCTGGCGAACCTCCAGATCAAAAGCAGTATTCATGTCCATCGCCACCGCTTCGATTCGAGTACAGCCCTCTGGCCCCAGTTCTTCGAAAAAGGGCCGAACCGCAGCCCGGCTACGGCCTTCACCGATCCACAGCACTCGTCGCGTATCGGCATCCAAGACAACACTGGCATAGCGATGCCCTTTGAACAGAGCGAACTCGTCCATCACCAGGCGTCGCGGTTGCGCCTTCGGCAGCTCGCTCAACACCGCCTGCAAGGCACGACGCTCCAGCAACCGAACGGTGTCCCAATGCAACCCAAACATCTGGGCCACGTGCAGAGTGGGAAGGCGCTCGCAGGCCTGAATGACCGTATCGGCCAAGCGGCGCGTCATGCGCGCATAGCGATCCAGCCAACTGACGGCCTCCATGCGTTTGCCACAGTCACGACAGCCAACCCGCCTGAGCAAAACGCTAAGGCGTACCGCACGACCTAGAATGGGAAGATCGCGAACACTTCGCTCGCAATACTCATGAGTGGTTGAACAAGGCTTTTGGCAGCCGCCACAGGAAGGGAATCGGGTGGCGTGGGGAATCAGTTCGATCTGTAGGGCGTCACCATCATGTAGTGGTCTAATGAAACCGGACACCCATTTAGGCGAAAATGCTCGCCAGATAGACGAGTCTGGTCCCTGGCGGGATCGGCATCGAGTTAATCTAATACCTCGCCAGCACGATTTTCAGCAGCGGAAACGGATTTGGCGGACATTCAACGGCGCAGGCTTCAAGGTCAGCTTGCCGCAATCAGCCACTGAAGGACATCCCTCACCAGAAGTGTCTCGTGATAGTTCGATCTCACAATGTAACCCCGGTGAGGCCGGTCTACTGAAGGCCCGAGAGCGATCAATTTGCCCGCCTTGATCTGCTCTTCGATCAGCCCAGCCCAGCCCAAGGCGATACCTTGACCCTCCTGCGCAGCGGTCAGCAGCAACGGATAGTTATTGAAGCAAAAAACTGGAGCTTCCTCTGGCGGAGTGATCTTCGCGTGCAGGCACCAGTGATGCCAATCCAGCCACCGGGAGTCATCGCTGTCCTTATGAAGCAGCGGTAGATCCTCGATACTGCTTATTTTCGTACCTTCCATTAGCCCCAGTTTTTCAGCCAGATCTGGACTGCACACTGGGAATACCGTCTCGGGGATCAGTAGCTTTTCAAATCGGAAGTCACCGTCGAGGGATCCAAACTGAATGGCGATATCGGCATCTTGAAGCATCGGATCATCGTCAAGGTTTACTGGGCGAATCTTGAATTGGATCTGGGGGAACTGGCCCTGGAGCGCAGGCAATTTCGGCATAAGCCAGAAATAGCAGAATCCAAAATTCGCAGCGATCGAGATGGTAGGTTTCTGCTTGTTGAAATGGCGACGCATGCGCTTGACCGCTGCCTTAATTTCACTCACCGGGGATGCTAGGCCTGAATAAATCTGCTGACCCTCATAGGTGGGTCGCAACAGCTTACCGTTACGTTCGAAGAGTACACACCCAAGCGACTCCTCCAAGGTGCGAATCCGCTGAGAAATCGCCGGTTGAGTAGTGCCCAATTCAACAGCTGCGGCCGTCATCGAACCCAAGCGGATTGTGGCCTCAAAGGCGACCAAAGATTTAAGTGGCGGGAGGTCCTGTTCGCTCGGCTCCATAACGTTTATGCATACCTCTAATAAGGGGATTGCGGGTGTTTATCCCCTGAGCACGTAAGGATACTGAGACCACCTATTTGGAGGTTCTCATGGTACAGGTCACTTTTGAAATCAAGCAACAACCGGCATCCGTGATCGCACAGTTGCCAGGGGAAACCATTGTGCTAGCGCCTCTGTGGTTGCGGGAGCGCTGCCAGGACGCTGTCAGTCTTGATGTCACTACTCAGCAAAGACTGTTTAACCCGCATAACCTTCCTGACGGCATCACTCTGGTAGAAGCAGAGGCCAAAGGCGTAGATCAGGCATGGCTGTCATTCAGTGATGGTTATGCGGGGCTGTATGACCTCACGGAGTTTCGTGCCGACTTCGATCCGTTGGATGGCCTGCCAACGCCCATCAGTTGGAAGAGCAACATTGACACCCAACTCATCTACATCGACTTCAACCGACTGACCGACTTCGATTATCGACTGGAGGCGTTCAGCAAGTTTTTGACCTACGGGGTTGTCGTTATCCAGTACGTGCCCACCGAAGCAGAGTCAGTTCTGGATGTAGGCAAAATCTTCGGCCAGGTGCGCGAAACTAATTTCGGCAAGTACTTCGAGGTCTACTCCCGGCCTAACTCCAATGACCTGGCCTATCGCTCGATTCACCTCGATCCTCATACCGATAACCCCTATCGCGACCCGATGCCTGGCATCCAGCTCTTGCACTGCCTGATCAACGAAACATCGGGAGGCCTCTCTACACTCGTAGACAGTCTCGCGGTCGCAGAGCAGCTCAAGCTGGAAGATCCTGAAGGCTTCGAACTGCTGGCCAACGTGCCGGTACGTTACCGCCACGTCGACAACGACGTGGAGTTGATTGAACGCCGGCCGATCATCATGACTGACGCGCTAGGCCGAATGACAGGTGTCAGCTATAGCCCGCGCCTCGACTATCTACCGCTGCTGAATGAACACGACATGGCCATATTCCACCGTGCACGTCGTCGCATGGGGGAGCTCTTTGTGGATCCGGCATTCGAGCGACGTTTCAAGCTGGAGAAGGGCGAGTTGCAAATGTTCAACAACACCCGTGTCCTCCATGGACGGACGAGCTTTGATACCAATGAAGGTCGCCGCCATCTGCAAGGTTGCTACATGGATATGGACGGCCCCAAAGGCATCTACAAAGCCATGAAAAGAAGCTTGAAAGCTCAATAAGATTCGAAAGCCTGAGGACTGATGATGGAAACCGTAGCCTTTACCCAAATGAAAGACGGCACCAAAGCCGAATATGAAATGCTGACCCAGCTGGAAACTGATTTCGCAAAGGAGCTGCCCGACCGCATTCTCAAATGCTTGCGGGATCTTGAGCACTCTCTGAGCGGTTACAAGGTGAGCAGGCTAGCTCACTCGCTTCAGACCGCGTGTAGGGCTGAGGACGCTGGTGCAGACGAGGAAATGGTGGTTGCAGCGCTGATCCATGACCTGGGTGACGAGATCGCCCCCTACAACCACTCCCAGTATGCAGCATCCATCCTTCGCCCATATGTTCGTCCAGAGGTGACCTGGGTCATCAATTATCACGGCCTCTTCCAGAACTACTACTACGTGCACTTCTTCGGCGGTGATCGTAATGAGCGGGATCTGTACAAGGATCACCCGTACTACGAGAGCTGTGTGCGCTTCTGTGAGGAATGGGACCAATCGTCCTTTGACCCCGATTACCCGACTCGCCCTTTGGAGCACTTCGAGCCTATGCTCCGGAGGATTTTCACTCGGCCAGCATTCGATCAAAAGTACGTTGGTGACCAGACTATGGGCCGCAGCGCGCTCGACCAACCTGTGGCCTAGGCACTTTACTTACGGTTCAAATTTGCGTAATAGCGGCAGCGTGCTGCCGCTATTACGTGCATACCTGTGATCAGAACTCAGGAAGGCTACCCAGGTTGTCGCGCTTGGAGCTATTTCGATCAGTGGAAAGGTAAATTTTTCTACGACGTGCACATCTGCACCTTTGATATACCCACCTTCCGTGTTTTCAACCCATGAGTACACTCTCCAGATAGCTCGCCACTATCTCGGCCATCGCTTCTGCTTTGTGTGCTGGTATTGAGGTTCGTGGTGGGTGATCGACCTGTAAGACCTCATCCTGTACAAACCTCATCGATGCCTGCTGAACATGGAGAAGGTCATGAGCGATGATGGATTTGCAGAGCTGGCTGCTCGATCTGCAAAGGTGAGAAACGAAAACCTGCAAATGCTGGAGGGGCTGGGCGGCGGCGATTGACGCGGCACATCTCCTTACCACGTCCCCATCCGCAAAACAGCAGGACTCACTCTGGCTCCTGAAGACGAAAGCTTCCGACAGGTCCTCAGCTTAATCCAACGGCTCTCGTGAAGTGTCTAAGCGAAAGGTATCCAGGTGGATCCCTCCCTACTGATCCATAAGAAAACCGCATGCTCCTCATAATAGAAACGCGGTTATGCCGTACTGGCGATTGGCCGATAATCGAAGCGGGAAAGGCGCAATTCATAAGTGTCAGCCACGTGCAAATTTGAGTCTGCCATCCAGATACGTCAAACAGAGTTAGTACAACTCTAGAGGGGAGTCGGATGAACAAGTTTTACAAAACCGTGATCGCAGTAACCTTGGCATCTCAAAGCGTGTTGGTTATGGCTCAAGAACCCAGCAGTTGCCAAGTCATCAAGACGGCGAACGTGGGATGGCTCGATGGTATATCGACAAACGCATTGACTCAGGTGGTTGCCGAAGGCCTGGGCTATAAATTTGACGACAGCATGCTTTCACTGCCAATCGTTCTGAAGTCTCTTAGCGATGGCAAGCTGGATACGTTCATTAACTACTGGTCGCCATCTCAGGATCCTCTGATTACCCCCCTAAAGGACTCTTTGTCCGTTCTCCCGGCCCCTAACCTCACAGGTGCAAAATACACACTCGCAGTTCCAAAATTTCTGGCCGATGAGGGGTTGAAGGATTTCAAGGACATCGAGAAATTTAAAGTTCAGCTCGGAGGCCGCATTTACGGCATCCAGCCTGGTAGCGGCGGAAACACGTTGGTGCAGAAGATCATCAAGGACAACTCGTATGGTTTGAAGGATTTCAAACTGGTCGAGTCTGGTGAAGCAGGCATGATCCAAGAGGTAGGTCGCTCGATTCAACGCAAGAAGCCCATTGTGTTCCTGGCGTGGGCGCCTCACCCAATGAACGTGAACATGGACATCGTGTATCTAACGGGTGGTGATGATTCCTTCGGTCCCGATTTCGGCGCAGCAACGGTCAAAACCATCACATCCAAAGGCTATGCCGAGCGCTGCGGTAACGTTGGCAAGTTGTACAGCAATCTGAAATTCACGGTCGACATGGAGAGCAGCATCATGAACTCCCTCGACAAAAAGGAGYCCGCTTTGAGTGCAGCGAAAAAATGGCTGGCCGCTCATCCTGAGACTCTGGATAGCTGGCTGGCTGGTGTGACTACCGTCGACGGTAAAGACGCGAAAGCAGCAGTATTAGCAAACATCTCCAAGTAAAGAAAAGCCGCTTCAGTGAAGCGGCTTTTTTTATCGAAAATCCGCAGTTGGAGGCTCGCTGAGGGAGCCATATGTAGCCAGTTGCCAGGCGTTTACTCATCGCAACGTGCCTTAACCGGACGCTTACGATCGAATGTCGGCTTTTGGTTGTTTTTTGCAGGTGGCAACTGAGTGGAATCGACCTGAAGGAGGTGGCGGCCCAGTGGGCACAGTTTCAGCTCCAATGTAAGCAAGGCTAGCGCGCAGGCCCTGCGAATGTGCTGTCCATCACGTGTCGGTCGTAATCCAGCAGGTATGTATGATGCTGACGATACAGCTGTGAAAGCAGATCTTTGTTAGGGCCAACTACATCCATACCCCTGTCGTCATATGGGAAAACCATGACCCGCTTCTTCAAATTGAAGAGGTACAAAGCACACTTGGGTTTAGGCTCAATTGCAGCCAAATCTCTAGCCAATGCACACCAAAGAAATGCTTGAAGCAGGGCCACAGGCGCTTCAAATGCGATATTGATCCAATATTCCGGTTCGCTTTCGCAATACCAATCCTCTGGATCTATCTTCTCGCTCCAGACTGACCGTTCAGTAGGGATGTCAATGCCAGCAGATCGAAGGGCGTAAATCGAGGCCCGATGAGCAAAATGGCTGCTGCCAGAGTGAACGCGTAGACAAGCAACAAGTGTCGTTTCATCAAGGAAGACATCGCCGCAGATCTGTGTTGATTTTCGTAGTGCTGATAGGAACTGCTCAATCACCCCACCCGTTTCGGAGAGTTCAAAACGCAGACCTCCTGGGTAGGAATAGAAAAGAGGTCTGGCAAATGCTTTGCCGCCAAAAATTCTCTCGATTTCAACCTGTAGATTCACTTGTTCCCTTCGTGGCTATTAGCCCGACTTCACGCTTGGGCGCTGGAGACGGATTCTACTGTAGACGTAAGAGTTGAGCTAAGCCGTATGCGTCCGGCCAAGTCATCTACTCAGCCCCGCAAAGCCCAAGTCATTCAAGAGTGTGCCCAACCCGGCGCTTCGATTGCCAGCGTTGCACTCAGCCATAGTCTCAACGCAAACCTCGTCCACAAATGGACTCGGCTGCAATTGCAGAAAAGCACGGCGCTGCAACCCGCATTTACTCCGCTCCCCATGCCGCTGCCTGGAGCAAACTCGCAAGCTGCATCGCCGAATATCTGTGTTGAAATCCAGCACCCGCGTGGCACCGTCAAAGTGAACTGGTCCACTGAAAATGCTGCTGCCTGCGCGACCTTTCTTCGAGACCTTCTGCGATGATTCGCATCGTAACCGGCCGGCTAACACACCTTACTGACCCCACCGCCAAAGGCGATGGTGTCCACCTCATTTAAGTGGACACCAGTTCTAGCCTTTCAAGAGGGTCTTTCATGCAGCCACAACGCCGTTCCTATTCCAAGTCGTTCAAGGCTCAAGTCATTCAGGAGTGCGCCCAGCCCGGAGCCTCGATTGCCAGCATCGCGCTGAACCACAGCCTCAACGCGAACCTCGTCCACAAGTGGATTCGGCTGCAACCGCAGAAAAGCACGGCGCTACAACCCGCTTTTGTTTCACTGCCCATGCCACTCGCCAGCGCGGAGTCGCAAGCGGCATCATCGAACATCAGCGTTGAGATCCAGCATCGGCGCGGCACCGTAAAAATTAGTTGGCCAGCGGACAGCGCGGCTGTCTGTGCGAGCTTTCTTCGAGACCTATTGCGATGATCCGCATCAACGCCATCTGGCTCGCCACCGACCCTATGGACATGCGCGCCGGGACTGACACCGCGCTGGCGCGGGTGGTGGCCGTGTTCGGTGCGGCGCAGCCGCACTGTGCTTATTTGTTTGCTAACCGCCGCGCCAATCGCCTGAAAGTGTTGGTGCACGATGGCCTAGGTATCTGGCTGGCGGCTCGCCGATTGCATCAAGGCAAGTTCTTCTGGCCAGGTTCTCGTCATGGCTTTCAGGTAGAGTTGAGCGATGAACAGCTTCGGGCTTTGGTGCTGGGTTTGCCTTGGCAAAGAGTCGGGCAAAACAGCGCGATTACCATGATGTAACACCTGCTCTGGTCAGCGTCGTCAGGCAATTGTCCGATGAGCCTATCGTCGGTAATATTCTGTTCTGGCAAAATCGGCCGCATGACTTCGCTACCCAATCTCGACCAACTAAGCCCTGAAAAACTGCGCACTATCGCGGTGCAGTTGATGCAGCGCGTCGAGAGTCTCGATCAAAAAGTCGAGTGCATGGACAAGCAGATCCACCACTACAAAACGGTCAACGACAAGCTGACCCATGAGATCGCACAGCTCAAGCGTTTCAAGTTTGCCAAGCGCAGCGAGCAACTAAACCTGTATCAAGCCAGTCTGCTCGATGAGCATATCGACGTCGACATCGTGGTCATCGAAGCTGCGCTTGAGGCGCTGCAACTCGCTCCAACCCCTGCCGTGGCCCGGCAGAAACCAAAACGCACCGCCTTGCCGTCCGAGTTTCCGCGCACGAAGATCCATCACGAACCCGATAACACGCAGTGCAGCTGTGGCTGCGCTCTCAAGCGTATCGGTGAGGACGTCAGTGAGAAACTCGACTACACGCCCGGCGTGTTCACTGTCGAACAGCACATCCGTGGCAAGTGGGTTTGTGATCAATGCGAAACGCTGATCCAGGCACCGGTTCCGGCGCAAATCATCGACAAAGGCATCCCCACGGCAGGTCTGCTGGCTCAAGTGATGATCGCCAAATACGGTGATCATTTGCCGCTGTACCGTCAGGAAAAGATCTTTGGTAGGGCCGGCCTCGCCATCCCGCGCTCGACCTTGGCGCAGTGGGTCGGTCTCTGCGGTGTGCAACTGCAACCGCTGGTTGATGCGCTGCGCGAAGTGGTACTTGCCCACAACGTGGTGCACGCCGATGAAACGCCGGTACAGGTGCTCATGCCTGGCGAGAAGAAAACCCATCGAGCATACGTCTGGGCCTACGCGACCACCGCGTCTGCCGATGTCCGCTCGGTGGTGTACGACTTCAGTCCAAGCCGCTCGGGCGACCACTCTCGTGCCTTCCTGCAAGACTGGAAAGGCAAACTGGTGTGCGACGATTTTGGTGGCTACAAGGCCAGTTTTGCACTGGGCGTCACCGAAATTGGCTGCATGGCCCATGCCCGGCGCAAGTTCTTCGACCTGCATGCCACCAACAAAAGCACGCTCGCCGAGCAAGCCCTGGGCTATATCCAGTTGCTGTACGAAATCGAAAGTGAAATCCGCGACCTGGAGCCAGATGCACGGCGACGAATACGACAAGAAAAAGCTGTCCCCGTGATTGACATGCTGCACGCCTGGATGATCGCCCAGCGTGAGCTTGTGCACGATGGCGTGGCCATCGCCAAGGCTCTGGATTACAGTCTGAAACGCTGGACGGCGTTGTCACGTTATCTGGATGACGGTGCGGTGCCTATTGATAACAACCATATAGAGCAGCAAATCCGGCCATGGGCTCTTGGGCGCAAGAACTGGCTCTGTGTGTCACGAAGGAGACGTCATGACGACGACATGAAAACGGCGGCATGACACTCCATGTTCCAAGGTGGATGGAGGTCGACCCTCCGGTCAGGGCGTACAGGCGCACTGATCAAACGACCCGATGCTGCGAGCATGTTCAGCATGCTGGTGGTGAGCGATTCGGGAAAAGGCAGAGAAACTACTGTCACGTAAGGCTCAGGTAGTTGAACGCAAGTGAACTGACTGATGAAGCGACGAAATCTTAGTTGGTGTCAAAACGGGCTTGTATAGCCGGGCCCCGAGAAGTGCAGAGGACACCTGTCTACCGACTGCACGGCACCCGTTGTTAAGGCAGCAAGAACCTGAGCCAGGCCATTTTGGGGAACGTGAGAACCTATCCTCGGCACGTACCGAGAGGGTAGGGGCGGACTCACCCGTAGTAGTGATGAAAGACCTGTAATGGGGCTGGAGCGAAGGGGTGGGGATCACTTTCGTTGTGTGGGACACAACTCGAACGAGGATGACGTTTTAGTGCAGCGAAAAGCATTCGAAATACCGAAATCGCTGGTGTGGATGGCGTATCAGGATGTACGCCGCAACCGTGGCGCGCCGGGCTGTGATGGTCAGACGCTCACGGACTTTGATCGGCAACGCGATCATAACCTCTACCGCATCTGGAACCGGTTGTGCTCAGGGTCGTATTTTCCGCCACCTGTACGGGAAAAGCGCATTCCAAAAGACAACGGCAAGGAGCGCATCCTTGGCATCCCAACGGTCTCTGATCGGGTAGCCCAAGGAGCAGTGAAAAGATATGTGGAGGCTGTGATCGATCCGATTTTCCATCCTGACTCGTATGGGTACAGACCCGGAAGATCGGCCCACGATGCTTTGCGTCAATGTTCCATTCGGTGCCGTCGTAAGAACTGGGTACTGGAAGTGGATATCAGCGCGTTCTTCGACCACGTTGGACACGACCTGATTATCAAGGCTCTGGAACATCACCAGATGCCGAAATGGGTGATCTTGTACTGCCGACGCTGGCTGCAAGCGCCGATGCAGAGTGAGGCGGGGTTGCTCCAGGAGCGGGGACGAGGGACACCTCAAGGGGGTGTGATCTCGCCTTTGCTAGCCAATTTATTCCTGCACTACGCCTTTGATCGTTGGATAGACAGGACGCATCGCGGCGTGCCGTTTGAACGGTATGCCGACGATATTGTTATCCACTGCACAAGGATGAGCGAGGCTGTTCGAATCAGGGAGAGCCTGACGCGACGGATGAGTGAAGTGCGCCTGACCATCAACGAAGAAAAGTCGAAGATTGTCTACATCGACATATTCGAGCGACACAATGTCGCGACGAGCTTCACCTTTCTCGGATATGACTTCAAGGTGCGAACCCTTAGGAACTCCAAGGGCGAACTCTTCCGTAAGTGCATGCCGGGAGCGTCGATGAAGGCGATGCGCAGGATGGTAGACACGATCAAACACTGGCGCATCCATCGATCCACGACTGATGACCTGCGGGATTTTTCTCGCAGGTACAATGCTGTGATTCGAGGATGGATCGAATACTACGGTAAATTCTGGTACAGAAACTTCAGCTATCGATTGTGGAGCGCGTTGCAATCGCGTCTGCTCAAATGGATGAAGAGCAAGTACCGAATCTCTATACGTCAAGCGGAGCATCGGCTGCGTCTTGTTCGAAGAGAGAATCCGGAGCTGTTCGCGCATTGGTATCTACTACGTGCATCGAATGTGTGATCAAGAGCCGTATGACGGGAGACTGTCACGTACGGTTCTGTGAGCAGCCGAGGGGTGAAACTCCCTTCGGCTGACTCGACTTGCGGGGTCGTTACGCAGCGGTCAACGCGCGGCTGCGCTGATGAGCCTGATCCAATCGGCCAAGCTTAACGGGCATGATCCGTATGCTTATCTCAAAGATGTACTAACGCGGCTGCCGACGCAGCGGGCCAGTGGGATCGCCGAGCTGTTGCCGCATAACTGGTTGCCGTTACGCAACCTGTACCTACCGCCTGCAACACAGCACCTTGGCCGCCCAGACAAAGATCAAGTCACGGGAACGAAAGCGTAAGGACGGAGATGGTATCGAGGACGATGAGCCGTTTTGATCCGCACCATAAGTGCCCTGCTGCATGCCTGCATGCGGTCGGGCCCGATGCGTCTTCAACCGGAACACTGCTGCTAAGCTTATCCACAATTGCTGGGGCAAAAGTCAGCAATCCGTCCTGGGTCAATTTTCCATCGGCAGGGTGGGTCAGTTTTCAATCAGCGCCAACACACAGTGCTTTGTTACTCAAAACCGCCCAGTCTGAAAGTCGACAAACGCCTCTTGAATCTCTTCCTCTGTATTCATCACGAACGGGCCTCCAAGAGCGATAGGTTCGCGCAATGGACTGCCTGAGAAGAACAGCAACCGGGCATCCGTATTCTCGGCGCTGAGCGTGACCTCTGACTGCCCACTTTTCTCAGAGCGGGTCAGCCATGCCAGTTGGCTGGCCGGGACGAGCCTCCCAGCCTCCCCGATTTTCGGTATGCCTGCCAAGACGTACATGAAAGCGTTGTCTGTGGCTGGGAGCATCTGCCGAAATGACGCTCCGCGCTCAATTCGCACATCCAGCATTATGATTGGAACATGGTTGAGAGTGGACGAGCTTACGCTCCCGGACTGACCCGAGAAGACTCGAACCTCGACCCCCGGCTCTCGCCTGACGGGCATCGTGCTGCCAGCTAGATCCTGATAACGCGGCTCGGACATCTTCAGTGCCGCTGGCAAGTTCACCCATAGTTGCAACGTATGGGCAATCGTTCCTGGAAGCGCATTTTCTTCGTGGTAAACCCCTCGACCCGCTGTCATCCATTGAGCGCCATCTGCTTTGATCATGCCCCCATTCCCAGCGCTGTCACGATGCTCGACAACCCCATCAATCACAAAGGTCACTGTCTCCATGCCTCGGTGTGGATGACGAGGAAATGCTCCACGGGGCATCCAGTCCTCGGCCATCACTACGAAGGGATCGGAAAAGGTTGGATCACCATCTATCAGTCGGCGAGCCCGATGCCCGGCCATACGTCCAGCTGAGGTGTCAGGGTTAGCAACACGAGCTACCTCACGAACGAACATCGGCTCGTCAGTCTTCATGCTCATCGCCTTATTTGAGTGGATGCTCGATCAAGTTGTGAAGCACCAGTGGGCCAGGAATGTGAAGAAGGCGACCACCTTCATCGATTCGCCCGACAAGGATTGGCGAGAACCCGAGTTGCTCTGCTAAGGCTTTGACGGTCGAGGCAGCTTTTTCGTCGTTGCTGGAGACGAATACGACACGCCGTCCGCCATCCTGAGAGGGATCTCGGGCCAGTACGCCAGCCGGAAGTTGGTTGAAAGCTTTGACGACCGACGCGCCTGGCAGCGCTTGGGCAACAATGTCAGAAGAGAGCCGTCCCGCAAGTGTTTCCGGTGGTACACCATAGGCGTTGGTCTGATCGATGATGATCTTGCCAGCCCAGTCGGATCGACTACGAGCGAGAGCCTCCACTGCGATAAATGGAAGTGCCAGGAATAGAACGTCGGCAGAGAGCGCCTCTTCCAAAGAGGTGGCTGTGACCATTTCTCCCAACTCTGCTGTGAGGGGGAGAATCGTTTCTGGCCCTCTAGTGTTCGCAATAGATACTGGAATCGCGACCCGGGCAAATTGGCGAGCAATGGCGGTTCCGACGTTACCGGAACCAATAATGGCGTATTTCATTTTCGAACTCCTGAAGAAAAAATGAAAATTGATTTGATCAAGCGCCAATCGTGGCGATTTCTTGAAGAGCCCTATTTATCGCCTCATCCTTGGCCTTTGGACTTACAGCCAAGCCTTCCGCGCGCACGACTCGTGTATCCGTGACGCCCAGAAATCCCAATAGCCCGATCAAGTAGCTCTCTTGATGTTCTAAAGCTGCCGCAGGACTACCTGGCGAATACACACCACCACGTGATGAAGCGATGTAAGCCTGCTTTCCTTTCAAGAGGCCTTCTGGGCCAGTGGCGGTGTATTGGAACGATTTGCCTGCTATCGCGACCCGGTCAATCCAGGACTTGAGCGTGCTCGGGATCGTCAGGTTGTACATAGGCGCGCCTATTACCACGATCTGCGAATCGAGGAGTTCTTGCAGATAGCTATTTCCCTTGAAAAGGTCGTTCACCAACATTGGGTCTTTGGCCACAGTGCCTTGCCAGGCTGATAGATGCTCCAAGGAAAGATGTAGTGCAGGGTCTTGGCCGAGATCTCGGTAAATCACCTTGCTGTCCGGGTGGAGCGCAGCGAGGCGCGCGACGATCTGCGAAGACAGGGTACGGCTGACAGACGCGTCGCCTAGGATGCTGGCGTCAAGATGGAGGATTTGCATTTCATTCACCAAGCTTACGGTTTAATGGGCATGTGAAAGATGAGCTGTTCTTGAGGATCTGAAAAGACGGTATATTGAGATGCTATGTATCGCTAATTCGGATGGATGGGGGCGAGATGCTCGACGGTCTATCGCTTGATCAGCTAAGAACTTTTGTCGCGGCCGTAGATGAAGGCAGTTTTTCTGCGGCCGCGAGGAAACTCAACAGGGTGCAATCGGCAGTGAGCGGCTGGGTGAGCGGCTTGGAGGATCAGATTGGGGTAACGCTTTTTGATCGTTCAGGTCGTTTCCCCAAATTGACACCCCAAGGTGCTCTGCTGCTGACAGATGCGCGCAGCATCATTTCGGCCGTCGACACTCTGAAGGCGCGAGCCAAGCTCATGACGTCAGGGCTGGAACCTGAATTATCCGTAGTAGTTGACGTGTTCTTTCCGACGTCTGCCATTACTGCCGTAGTCAAAGAGTTTGCCGAGCGATTCCCGCATACCCGCCTAAAGATTTTCGTCGAAGGCCTCGGTGCGGGCTATCAACCGATACTCGATGGTCGGTGCAGCCTTGGTATCCTGGCATCACTGCCAGTTTCATTTCCCACCCTGTCAATCGAGAGAATTGGCGAATTCTCTTTAGTGGTGGTGGCATCAGTTGATCATCCGCTATCCAGGCTGAGTGGGAAGATTCCTCGGCGGGAATTGGCCAAGCACGTTCAACTGGTGCTGACGGATCGATCAGAACTGCTGGCGGGGAAGGACTTTGGCGTGCTGTCGCCTTCGACCTGGCGTCTGGCTGATCTATCGACGAAGTACGCGTTCCTCAAGGATGGTGTTGGATGGGGCAGCATGCCTTGGCACATGGTCGAACACGACTTAGTTGCTGGCGCTCTGGCTACGCTCGATGTGGAAGGTTCGCCGAAGGAGGGAGTTAAAATAGATATCTGCGCAGTTCACGCGACAGACTCACTGCCGGGGCCAGCTGGACAATGGCTGATTGATCGACTCAGTTGCTCCCCAATCTATTGACCACGATGCTCGAAATTTCTGGGCCGTGGTCGCGGAGATCTTCGTGTTGACTGAAGACTGCCGATGGAACAGGGGGTAGTGTTGCGGGGGGAGTTTGTATCAGGAGAGGCGCCGGTCAGTTTCACAAGGTGTGTTTGGTGTTCGCTTACTTCGCATCGACTCCATCTGGCTCACCACCGAGCCGATGGACATGCGCGCAGGCACCGATACGGCTTTAGACAAGGTGATTGCGCGCAGCCGCACTGTGCTTATCTGTTCGCCAACCGCCGCACCAATCGCATGAAAGTGCTGGTGCATGACGGATTCGGAATATGGCTGGCGGCTCGCCGGTTGAACCAAGGCAAGTTCCACTGGCCTGGCATTCGCCATGGTTCTGAGATGGAACTGGATACCGAGCAACTTCAGGCATTGGTGCTGGGACTGCCATGGCAACGCGCAGTTGATGCAGCGTGTTGAGATGCCTTACCGTCAGGTTGACACGCTGGGTAAGACGGTCGAAACGATGGGTAAAACCATTGAGACGATGGGCAAGAAGATCAACCGCAATCAGACGGTGATCGAGAAGCTGACCCACGAAATCGCCCAGCTCAAGCGTTTGAAGTTTGCCAAGCGCAGCGAGCAGATGAATCCTGAGCAGGCCAGTTTGCTCGATGACCTGATCGATACCGATATCGCAGCGATTGAAGCAGAGCTTCAGGCCTTGCAAGCAGTGCCAGCGGCGACCGAGAAAAAGCTGGCTCTTCGCAGGTTCGTTACGCAGTGGAAAACGGGCGGCGGCGATCATGAGTTTGATCCAGTCTGCGCGGCTCAATGGTCATGATCCGTATGCAAATCTGAAAGATGTTCTCACGCGCCTGCCGACGCAGCGGGCGAGTGAGATCGACCGGTTGCTGCCGCATCAGTGGGGGCCGACCCAACTAATGTAGATTGAATTGGGAGGCTCTTGCCACTCAAGGGCCGACTATTGGGTAGTGCTTAATACGGCACCCATAATTATTGCCATCTCCCTTACATATGCCATCCAAATACCGGTAATTAACGTGCACGGACTGTCCTTTGTTGGGCCACTGTCGACGTGGGAGCTCACTTTGGTAGTTTGTAGTTTCTGGGGTAAAAGTGAGGGTGGACCCTTCTTTTGGACATTCCACAGTGGGCGATGCCGGGATTACCTTCAGGATCTGGGCCTGTAGCTGCGGATACGGACGTTTCAATACATTAGTGATACGTAGTTCCATACTGCAAATTTGCCATACTGATGCTTGTACTGGCTCGCACAACACGAAGAGGGACAAAGCAAATATCACATAGCGTGCTGCATAATTATCCATTATTTACCCTGTCTAGGACCCTGATATCCAGGGTATTATCAGACTCGGATTTATTGAATCATAGAGTGCTCATCAACCTTTTTGGTGAGCATTCAGCTAGGTCGATGCTGAATCAGTGGTCGGCACTAGGTGATTTGGCTAGCTGCTTACGCTAAACCGAGCAGCCAGCGACTTCATTTTGCTGATTTTTGTCGGCGTAGACCGGCAGCTATCGATCCGAATGAGACCATAGACGTCAAGAGCCGATAGAGGAGGACGGTGCTACGGCTAAACACCCCATCCTGGTTCCGTGTAGGGGATTTGATCTTGTTCGGGAAAGTCTGTCTGGTATTCGCCCCAGTCCATATACGAATAGTATTTGGTCATCGCTACGAAGTGACTTTCAGCTTCAACCTCCCAGATAAGTTTGGCTTTTTCGTGAAGAAGCCTGCGCGCCCCATCTCCGTGAGCATCGGCTAGGCAGAAAGTCTGGCAGCCATCCGGTTCCAGCCAAAGTTCATGTTTCCTATCCACTACTCGTTATTGCTTGGCTTTATGGTGCCCGAAAATCTTGATCAAGTGTCCGCTCTTGGGTCACGCTCTACCCATTTCCTCGTACGAAGCATCGACGACTGTGATGCGCTCACCCCAAGCAGTTTCAGCGACTTCCCGGATAATTTCCGCTAGCGTCTCAACATCCACACCCTGGGCCTTGATGCAGGCCAAACGTCCGAGCGACCAATCGATAACGGTGCACTGTGGATACTTCCATAGCAATGCGGACAGGGCTTCCTGAGGCGGCTCTTTGCTGGTGTACATGAAGTCAAGGTACGGGGCACTGGCATCCTGAAGCGAGTACACCAGAGCCCAAGCATTTGATGGGCCGGGAAACCACAGGGTGACATTACGATGTGGAAAAAGGGGGACAGATTTATTCTTCATTGCCGTCGAAGCTGATGACAGAGAAATAAGTCTGTCCTGTTTTCATTACAGACTGTCACACAGGCGGAAAGTCTTCATACGATTTTGGGATGTACCCCCAAATTCTCAGAACGTCAGCGCGCACGTCAAACTCGAATCCAATGTGTGCGACGACCTTCGATATTTCGTCTGTATGGTCAATGGTTGTACGTGCAAGCAGCCTTCCTTTTGAGGGGGCTGCTTCCAACAAACCAATGTCGAACCATTCGACGGACGCAAATGGAAACGGTAGATGGTAAAACCACTCGACATCCCACCCTGAGATGTATCCAGTGACGGACTTGAATCGGTATGACGGACGCCAACCCTGAAGCTGGCGGAAATGGTTGATCAGCTCATCCCACTTGGTATTGTTCGATGCGCTTGCCAAGTTTCTCGCCGCTACGGCAGCATGGATTTTCTTCCGTGTTACATCATCATGGCCCGTGCCGGACTTCGGTAGCTCGCTCATATTCAGTCCTATCGATTTTTTGGTGTTCAAGAATGAATGACCGCAATTGGCTGTCAGTCGCGAATGACCCCGCTGAGGTCCCTTGAACCTCTTTTCACCTTTAGGGTGATCGCCTTTACAGGCGCATTCCCATCTCGAAAGCACGAGTCTCAAACCCGAACTCTGTGTACATGCGAGCCGCACGTGCATTGAACGGCCAGACAGACAACCTCAAGTCCTGAGCGTCATGTTCGATTGCCCAGTTTTTAACGAGTTGAATAAGCCTACGTCCAATACCTTTCCCCCAAAATTGCTCGGCAACACATACCGATCCGATGCGAACAACATTCAGCGGTTGCATCAGCGGCCCAGAACTTGCCGACAGGCTGGCAGTAATGAAGGCTGCGGTCTGGTGACCGACATTCGCGATGAATACAACCTGACCCGGTTTCTCGAAAAGGCCTGACCAGTGAGGAAGGTCGCGCGAAAAGTCTTGGGTGGCAGCCGCGTAAATATCGGGACGGGCAGCGTGGTGCACCGCGTTAAGCAATTGTCCCAACTCACACATGCTAAGTGCGTCTTCTACCGTTGCGGTTCGGTAAGTAATGGCTTCGTCCATGATGTGCAACTCTCCTCGATTGGGTAGGTGGTTCGCAGGGCTCCCGGTCGTTGTCTCATGGTCGGGAGGATATTCCAATGGCTGCTTTTGGCTGATATTTGCCTGTCATGAAGGGCTGCTACCGATCTAAAACTGTACTCAATAAAGCTAGAAGAGCTCAGCCTGACTGGTGCGACTTCGAATGATAACGGGCGCCTACAAGTGGGGGAAAAGTTCACCTCTGACCTGGAGAGCAATCGCTGCGAAGCCTTTTCCAGTGCCACGCTTGGAAATCGAATAGTCTTGGTAAGCGGACACATCCTCCCATTGATCCACCGATTCGATGTGCTGATGAGCACTATCGGTATCAATTTCAAACGCTATGAACTGCTCTGCCTGAGTAAGCAACAGACCATAGAGGCGTGGCATTCCGGGGAAGTCGATATCAAGTTCAAGTACGACGGTTTCTGACCAATTAATGCCTTTGGTCTCGCCATACCGTGCCAAGGCAACAGGAACACCAACGTCCAGCCAAGCCTTGGCGGTTCGCCTGAGCTTGTGGCCGATGACAGCATTTTGCTCCTGCACGTTCAGTTGCCGCTTTTTTAGAAGGCGGTCAATATCCATTGAAATCCCCTTAGGCGTCATTGATACAGGATGACGTCGTCCAATCAAGCGCGCAACGACTGAGCTGACTCTGATCTCTACGCTGCTATCTGAGTTTAAGGGTGAGGTAGCGAGATCCCGCATGGACATGGTGATAGGCCGTTATCAACCCCAAATGGTCACTTGGACTGTGGCCAATGATCCTGAATTTCATACCATGTTGCCTTGGACACTACCTCTATATGTTTCTGCTTGTCGGAAGTGAACGTGGAGTCCAGAGTGCCCATCGCTATCGAGATCCACTCGGCGTACGCACCTTGGCTTCTTGACCAGAACAGCGACGAACCGCACTCGGCGCAGAACTGGCGAAGTACTGATTCAGAGGATGGGTACGACTTGATGCCGTCGGCGCCCTGGACAAGATGCAGGTCGCTGCGCAACACGCTGCCATAGCTGGCAAACGCTGCTCCGTGGCTTTTGCGGCATTGGCTGCAATGGCAGTGAGAAAGAACTTTTGGTCGTGACTGGATTTCGTATTTGACGGCACCGCAAAGGCAGCTGCCCTGAAAGATATCAGTCATATTGGACGCCGTTTGATGATGAAGACGGCAATTTAACCCGTGAGCAGTTTCGGTGTCGACCGACCGCTCTTGGTCGATATCTGCCTGTCGCGAAGGCCTGTTATTGACCCAGACTGTGTGAAAACGCATGCGCCGTTTTGAAATCTGCGTTGCTACGTAAATCTGCCAACGCTTGGTTAATCAGCAGGCCGGAAGTTTGTTTAGGAACGCGATTTTCGTTCCAGTCCTGACCGTCAAACCTTCTCTAAAACGTTTTCACACAGACTGGACCCGAAGCGGACGGTTCGCAGAAAGTGTAAAACGAAGGGGGACGCGCTTTTTACTGGGACTTCAGTTCCGACCACAAAGGACTGTGTCCGATACTCATCATTAGCATTCCGTAGTCTTCAAACTCACCGACGTTGACGTCCTCTTGGCTTTTCCATGTTGCTTCACACTCCTCGCAGACCCACAGCAAAATGTGCGTAGAACGGATACGCATCGCTCGGACTGAGCCTTGACCGCACCTTTGGCACTGAATCGGCATTCTAATAATCTCTAGTTGTTTTCCGACGCAACACAGGCCGGTGTTTCCGCTTCTGGCCGATAGCTACCCGACACCTGTACTAACGACCTCACATATCCGCGCAACTGTACCGGACTTAATCCAAGGCGTTGCCTGAACGTGGTTGCCATGTGCGCCTGGGAGTTAAAACCGCAGGTGTGGGCGATCTCTGCCAGGCTTGCTGTCGAATCGCGTATCAGTGCGCGGGCCTTGGCAAGACGTCGGTCGATCAGGTAACTGTGCGGGCTCTTGCCCGTCGCGTTCTTGAACGCCCGCATGAAATAGCCTTCGGACAATCCAAGTAAGCCCGCCATTGCCGGTATGCCCAGCGGCCCGTCGAGACCAGCGTCAATGAACTCATCGAGCAGACGCATCCGGCTGCCGGTGATAGAGCCTTGGGGTGGAGCCGAAAATGTTTGATCGCCCGTCGCCCGTTCAGCCAATGCGAGTGCCCAGGCCTCCCAATCGTCGTCCACGGAGGTTTGCAACAACGCGCTGCGCATTCGCAGGGCGAGGGTAATGGCCTGCTGATCAATGCGATTGTTGAATGCACTTTCCCCGACCAACGCATTACCGTCAGTGCGCATTACCCGCAGGTATTCACCGCCCATGGGTGACTCGGACAGCACGTCACAGCCGGCGGGGACGAACGCCAGACCGTTGGGCATGGCATCGAAGGGCAGCACTCGGTCGCTGCCAATGGCGTGAAGGCCTCGCTGGCTGTCGAAGGCAAAGCCAATCGCTGCCTGGGGCGCTACATACCGGGTCGCGTAGGCGGCGCCGGGTAGCAATTCTATCGTCCATGGCCCTGCCTCGACTCGGCGGACCGGTTCGGGGCGGGGCGTTGGCTGAAGGCGGCTTCGATGGTTCATGAACACCATAGTAGTGAAGCGGGGGCACAAAAGTCAGGTCAGTTTTTTGAAAGCCTGCGTGATGCGCTCGTGTCTAGACTGGGCAAAACCTCAGGGAGACGACTCATGCTCAGACTGGCTCGCGACGATATCGAACACGCTGCTCACCACGTGTATCAGGTCATGCCCGCTACCGCTCAATACCCTTGGCCCTTGTTGGCCGAGCGCTTGGGTTGCACCGTTTGGGTCAAGCACGAAAACCACACACCGACAGGTGCTTTCAAGGTGCGTGGCGGCATTACCTTTATGCACTGGCTAAAGCGCGAGCACCCGGGCATCAAGGGTATTGTCACCGCCACCCGCGGCAACCATGGCCAGAGCCTGGCGCTGGCAGCCGGCGCGCTGGGTTTGAGGGCGCTGATTGTAGTGCCGGAGGGTAACTCGGTAGAAAAGAACAATGCCATGCGCGCCTTTGGCGGTGAAGTGGTCGAGTGTGGTCGCGATTTCGATGAAGCCCGTGAAGAGGCCGCGCGCCTGGCGCAAGCGCATGGCCTCTATCTGGTTCCGCCGTTCCATGCCGAGTTGGTCAAAGGCGTGGCCACTTATGCGCTGGAGCTGTTCAAGGCTGCGCCGGATCTGGATACGGTCTACGTGCCGATTGGCTGTGGCTCGGGGATTTGTGGGGTGATCGCCGCCCGCGACGCACTTGGCCTGAACACCCGGGTGGTGGGTGTGGTTTCCACTAATGCCGAGGCCGCAAAGTTGTCGTTTGACGCAGGAGAAATATGCGAAACCGCTTCGGCGAATACCTTTGCTGACGGCCTTGCCGTGCGTAAGCCAATTCCAGAAGCCTTTGCCATCTACGCGCAAGGTGCACAGCGAATCGTATCAGTCAGTGAGGCGCAGATTGCCGAGGCCATGTGCGTGTATTACACCGATACCCACAATCTTGCCGAAGGGGCGGGTGCGGCGGCCCTTGCGGCGCTGATTCAGGAGCGTGAAGCAATGGCTGGAAGAAGGGTGGGGGTGATTCTGTCCGGTGGGAATGTGGACCGCTCGGTGTATGCGAGAGTGATTGCGTGAAGTAAGTCGATGGGGTAGATGACCGCTTCTGGCCGGAAGCAGTCCATCGCCAACGACTGCTTTTGGCCGATTTGTGCCGGTCACGACTGACGGAAATCGACCCGTTTTCTGCCTTTCAGCATAGGCAGCTATGGCTCAGCATCAACCCGCACAAATCTTCTAAACGTCCTTTTCCAAAGCGCGGTAATTTAGTCGCCCGCACAGTTCAAAGCTGAACCATTACCTCTGGAGCCTTCCGTGGATAAACGCAACTGGATTGAGCTGTCCCAGGATGCCGATACCGGGATTGAATCGATTCGTGCCCATTTTCGGGGGCATGCCTACGATCCGCACTGGCATGACAGTTTTCTGGTGGGGGTCACCGAACAGGGGGTGCAGCAGTTCAATTGCCGACGCGTTCGCCACCTCAGTACGCCGGGAAAGGTATTCATGCTGGAGCCGGGGGAAATCCACGATGGGCATGCGCCGACCGAGGAAGGGTTTACCTATTCCATGCTCTACCTCGATCCGCACTGGCTGGAACGGGAGTTGCACGCGTTGTTCGAGCACGCGCCGACCAACAGTCAGCCGGGTTTTGCCGACACCCTGAGCCAGGATCCGGGCCTGGCCACTGCCATTTATCAAGCCTTCCACGTGCTCCAAGAGGGTGACTTGCGCATCGTGCGCCAAAGCGCCATCGATACCTTGTTGGGTTCGCTCACTTGCCACCTTGATTGGCGCAAGCGGCAGGCCTTTGATCCGCGTCTGCCGTTGGTGGCCCAGGTTGCGCGTGACTATTTGCATGCCCATGTCTACGAGGACATCGGGCTGGATGATCTGGCTCAAGCCTGTGGTGTCGATCGCTTTCGCCTGACGCGGGCCTTCAAGGCAGCCTTTGGGCTGGCGCCTCATGCTTATCTGATCCAGCTGCGTCTGGCCAAGGCGCGGCAGCTACTGGCGCGGGGCGAGTCGCCGGCGCAGGTGGCCAGTGCTCTCGGGTTCTCCGATCAAAGCCATATGGGGCGCTGGTTCCGCCGTGCCTACCAGCTCACGCCAGCGGACTACCGCAAGCGCTGCTCAAACCTTCCATACTGAATCCAGCTGACCCGCGACCATAGGCCTCCTATCTGATCAAGGAGTCCATGCCATGTCTTTTGCGCTGTTCTTTTCTGCCCCTTCGATGTGTCCTCAGGGAGTCTGAACCATGGAATCGTTGTTGCCTTTCCTGCTGTTTGCGTTCGTTGCCTCGATCACTCCGGGGCCGACCAATATTCTGGTGCTGAGCCACAGTTCGCGGTGGGGGCTGGGCGCTACGCTGCCGATCATTTTTGGCGCATGCGTGGCGGCGGCGCTGATTGTGTTTGCAGTCGGGCTCGGCGTGGGCGAGACGCTGCTGCGGTTTCCGCGAGTGCAGCAGGCGATGGCCTGGGCCGGGGTGCTCTGGTTGAGCTGGCTGGCCTGGCAGATCTTTCAAAGCGCGCCGCCGTCCCTGAACCCGACTACCCCGCGCGACGAGGGCCTGAGCGTATTCGGTGCCGCCACCCTGCAATTGCTCAACCCCAAAGTCTGGATGATGGCGGTGGCGGTAGCGAGCGTGTTTGCCGGTGGCGGCGACAAGACCATGCGGCTGGTGTTGTTGTCGCTGGTGTTTCTGTTGGTCTCCTTGCCGTGCATGACCCTGTGGGCGTTGTTCGGCGTGGGTAGTGCTCGGTTTTTTGGTTCGCGACAGGCGTTCAAACGCGTGAACCATGCACTGGCTTTTTTGCTGCTGGTGTCGGCCTGGTTGACCGTGCTGGTGTAGGTCGAACATTGCCTGGGCAGGGCGATTTAATCAGCAGCCAGACCCCGCCAGACTTAGGGTGGTGAAGACGGCCTGTATGGAGAAATAGGCGGGCAGAATGCGTTCGTACAGAGACTTCAAGGGGGGTATTGCCAGGCCGACTGTAGTCTCGACTGTCCAGTAACGTTCTGGTTCTGACCGTTTAACTTGCTCTAAATCGTTTTTACACAGCTTCGGCCGATTACTGCCTGTCGCGACCGGCTGAATACGTCAGATTGGTGGTGATGCTGACGACATGGCCGCTGCCGTGTTTTTCCATCTCGGCGATGGCGAGTTGGGTGATGTAGAAGAAACCATTCAGGTTCACCGACAGCACAGCAGCGTAGTCTTCGTGGGTAGGCTTTGGATCTTGACGCAGGACCGGCTAACGGGTGTCCCCCATCTCCTCATTTCGCGCCGAACAGCATCGTCCAATAGATGCCGTTGTCGCTATGCGAGTTCGCGGCATAGGCCGCGCCAACCTGGGTAAACATCGGGTTCATCAGAATGGCGCAATGCCCGGGGCTGGCCAGCCAGCCTTCCATAGCCTTGTCCGGCGAACGCTGCCCGGCGGCGATGTTCTCTCCGATCTGCCGGCCACCGTAGCCGGCGGCCTTCGCTCGGTCCCACGGCATATCACCGTTGGGGTCCTGGTGCGCGAAGTAATTGTCGTTGGCCATCGCCCGGCTGTGCCCCTGCGCCGCTGTCCCCAGGGCGGCATTCCAGGTCAGCGGCGGTGCAGCGGCGAAGCGCTGACGACCACACAGGCGCGGTTTCGCCCGTGCCGCGTTGACTTGCGCCAGCAACGTCTTGCCCGCCGCTCGCGGGTCGTCCAGATGCCTATCGAGCAAGGGCCGCGCCAGCACCACCTGCCATTCACTCTCGTCGCGATACACGCCAATATCGGTGAACTGGGTATCGAGCAGGGCCCCACAGTAGCGGCTCTCGAGCATGTCAAAGGCCTCCTCGGCATCTTCAGCGTCGACCAGGCGGATAGTCCGCACAGACGCCGCCTGATAGCCGGAATCCTTCAACGTCTCCCGCGTAACGCCTCCATAACCGATCGGCAAGGCCAGGTTCGACTTCAGGGCCAGCGGCGTCAAGGCTTGGACCGTGCGCCCCGCGCAGCGCTGCGGTTGGGCGCGGTAGTCGTTGATGTCCTCCACCAGTTGCCTTTCCCCGCCGGCATGGGCGGGACTGGCGAACAGGGGGAGCAAAGGAATAAGGCAGAGCGAGAAAACGCGGGAGGAGCGAACGGTCTGGTGCATGAGGCGGGCAGCTCTGATGGGATGACGACGGTAATGGCGATAGTGGGCTGAGGAATGACCGCAGAGCGTTTCGCTGTATTGGCTCGCAAATGGATTCCAAAGCCGGGCTAAGACTGTGGGCCTCAACACAAGTTTCACGAGCAAAGGGGGGAATTTATTGTTGGAGCCGTGCGTGCGCTCCAGGCTGATTGCTGCCTATCGAGAAAGGCTGCAATCAGCCTGGAGGTAAATCACGGCCAGGTGGGGATGGCGCCATCAGCGCTTGCTAAAGGCCAGTCCAGCTGCGAACAGAACAAAGACCATGCCTGTGGTGTGATCCATCCACTTGATCACTTTCTCACGTCGCAGAACGCCGGCAAGGGATTGAGTCGCGCCAATCAACGTCGAAGACCACATCAGACCCAGCACCACGTGAATGCTGACCAAGCCAAATGTCCAGGCAACCAGGCTGTGTCCGTGGGGGATAAATTGAGGGAGAAAAGAGACGTAGAAAATGCCGATTTTGGGATTGAGGACGTTCCCCATCATGCCCTTCAGGAACCAGTTTGCATTTGGCTTGCCGTCATCTTCGACGGGCGACAGTGAGCTACGCGGGCGCAGCAACATGTTCAATCCGAGCCATGCCAGATAAGCGGCGCCGCAGTATTTCAACAGGCTGTACGCCAGCTCCGATACCGCAATCAGAGCACCCAGGCCAAAGGCGACAGCGGCGCCCCACAGTAAGCAGCCAGCATTGATACCCAGCGCAGCGCGAAACGCCTGTTGCTTACCTTCCACCGTTGCGGTTCTCAAAACCAGAGCGGTATCGAGGCCGGGCGTCAGCGTTAGCAGAGTGGCTGCGAAGGTAAAGGCGAGGAGATTATCTGCAATAGACATCGGCGAATGACTTTAAAGTGACGACGCGCGAACGTTAGCACATGGCGGGTTGGCTTCTGCGACTACACGATCTTCCAGTCTTTTTACGAACGCTTCGGCTTCTGCCAGACAACTTGGCCTGGTGCCTGTTGCATTGAAAATGGAGAGTGGGTGTCATCATGGCGTCATCGAACCGATGGCAAGATCCTCGCAAACCGTCTTGAGCGCTCAGCAGTGCTCCGCCTGATGGCTGATGAATGTGCGAGGAATACCCGTATGAAAGGAGACACCTCCCTGTTTGCGGCCATTGACCTGGGTTCCAATGCGTTTCGCATGATGATTGGCCAGTCGGTCAAACGGAACCAGCAATTCATTATCCAGGAGGTGAAAACCCTGCGTGAGCCTGTCCGCCTGGCGGAGGGATTTCAGGGCGGGTCGCTGAACGAATTTGCGCTGGATCGGGGATGGCAGGCACTCGCGCGATTTGGCAAAAAGTTACGCGGCTTTGAGGCCGGTCGTGTACGTGCGGTGGCGACCAGTGCCGTCCGCGAAGCTGATAATGCTCAACTTTTTCTGTCCAGTGCGGAGCGACATTTGGGTTTTCGTATTGACGTCATCTCTGGGCATGAAGAAGCCCAACTGGTGTACGCCGGGGTTGCCCACACGATACCGGGTACTGAGAGTATGCGACTGGTCGTGGACATCGGCGGTGGCTCCACTGAATTGATTCTGGGGCAGGGTGCTCACCCCCTGTTGACCGAGAGCATTGCCATCGGCAGCGGCACCTTTGGCGCACGTTACTTTCAGGGCGGCGGTATCACGGCTCAGGCGCTCCTCGAGGCTGAGCGGGTGGCCACTCTACAGTTTGAAAAAGTTGCACGTCGTTATCGTGCACTCGGTTGGCAGCAGACTATCGGTTCTTCAGGTACCGCAAGGGTGCTGGCCAAAGTGCTCAAGGCCAACGGATTGAACGACTCTGGCCAAAGCGGAATCACCTACGGCGGTCTGTTGCGTTTGTCATTGCGTCTGCTGGACGCGGGGCATGTGAAACGACTCAAATTGGCGGGCTTGCCAACCCATCGCCTGAGCGCCTTGCCCGGCGGCCTGGTGCTCATGCTGGCGGCGTTCAAGGTATTTGGTATCCCGCATATGACTCCGTCCGAGCCAGGCTTGAGGTTCGGCGTTCTGCATGGCCTGATGTGTAAACACTAGTGGAAACCGAAGCCGACCTTTCAACACGGTCGGCCGATTTCTGCCTGTCGCCAAGGGCAGTAATCGACCCAATGCAGGACACCAAACTCCCCCGAAACTTAGATCATGGCGTCCCGTTTCTTCCATGCAGGCGATAGCCTGGTCGACGACTCAAGCGTTCGTAATAGTCGCTCACGGCAGGAAAGTCCGGATGAGCAAGCGGCGTTTGAAACCACCGATTAACCGATAGGCCGATCGGTATGTCTGCCAGAGAAAACTCGTCGCCGCTGACGTAGGCCCCGGTTGATTCGAGCTGTCGATTGAGGATCTCCATGTGCCTCGACCAGTTGCTGCATGCGGCTGCCAATGCGTGGCCGTCCTGATGTTCAGGTGAATGCCGGACCAGCGACATGAAGGCATAACTCCACGACTTGTTGAGATCTGACGCTTGCCAATCAATCCATTGATCCACCCGTGCTTTGGCTCTCACTGCTCCCGTATCGGAAAAAACAGATCGAAACAGGTCACGCCATTTTCGCTGGTGACGCTGTAGCGGCCACTGTGCAACTGCATGATCGTGGCGACGATCGAAAGCCCCAGGCCATTGGACTGGGCCGAGCGCTCGCGTGATGGATCAACGCGGTAGAAACGCTCGAATAATCTTGGAAGGTGTTCCGCCGGAATGGTGGTTCCGTAGTTGCGCACGCGCAGATTGATGCCGTCCTCGGACGGTGTGGCCTGGATCAACAGTTCGGAATGCGGGGCGCCATATTTGATCGCATTGGCGCACAGGTTGGCCAAGGCGCGGCGTAGCAGCATGGGCTCGGCCCAGATAAGGCCGTCGCCCTCAGCGCGGATGGTCATGTCGACGTCTGCTGCCAGGCCTTCAAAATAATCGGCTACGCGTTCCAGTTCGTCGGCGGCGCCCAGTTCCTGGCGCTGATCACGAGCGCTACCGGGGTCCGTACGCGCGAGGAACAGGATGTTGTCGAGCATGCGTGCCAGGCGTTCAAGTTCTTCGACGTTGGAGGCGAGCAACTGCTGGTAATGCTCCACGCTGCGGTTTTTATGCATGGCGACCTGGATTTCGCCCAGCAAGTTGTTGATGGGCGTGCGCAGTTCGTGGGCCATGTCGGTCGAGACCTGGCTCAGTTGCGCAAAACCCTTGGCGAGTCGCTCAAGCATGGTGTTGAACGAGTCGATCATCGGCAGCAACTCCTTCGGAGCGCCTTGGCTGTCGAGTCGCTCTGTCAGGTTACCGATGCCGATACCGTGGGCTTGCTGCGCCAGGCGTCTGACGGGTAACAACCCGCGGTGAAGCAGGGCATATCCCGCCAGCGCCAGGACAATCGCCGCGAGGCTGGCGAGGATGTAGACGCTGAGACGATAGCTGGCGAGTACGGCGGTTCGTTCGGTCATCAGGCAGCCAACGGTCAGTTTCAGCGTGCCCGAGTCGATACTCGCGGAGATGGCCGCGAAGGGGGTTCCGTTCACGGCGGGTAGATGCTGTACATCGGTCAGTGACAGGGAATGGTCCATGGCCACGGGAGTGAGGTCGGGAATATCGATATGACGGGGATTGACCAGCAGTAACGGGGCTTCCCCTGGAACACCAATGGTGAGTATGTATTCGCGATTGCCCAGCATGTTCTGAAACAGAATAGGTTTGGTCTTGATCAGTTCCAGCGTGTTGCTGCCATTGAGGAAAGTACGCAGCTGATCGATGCGGTAGACCAAAGTGGACTCGTCGCGTCGGATCAGTTCGCGCTCAAGATCGCGGTACAGTGCGACGCCGGTGGTGGCCATCAGGGCGAAGGCCAGCAAGGCGAACACCACGGCCAGGCGCAGGGTGAGGGAGTAATGGCGACGGTTCATGGTTGCGTATCGAAGCGGTAGCCAATGCCCCGCACACTGTGGATCAGCTTCAGCTGGAAAGGGTCGTCGATTTTCAGGCGCAGGCGTCGCACTGCCACGTCGACCACGTTGGTGTCGCTGTCAAAGTTCATGTCCCAGACCCGGGAGGCGATCAATGAACGCGACAGCACCTGATCCTGATGCGTGGCGAACAGGTGCAACAACGCGAACTCTTTGTTTGTCAGCGTCACTCGCACGCCGGCGCGGGTGACGCGGCGTTTGATGACATCAATCTGCAGGTCGGCGATCTGCAGTTGCTCTTCTTCCCGGGTCGGCCCTCGACGAGTCAGGGTGCGCAGGCGTGCGACCAGTTCGGCGAACGAAAAGGGTTTGATCAGGTAGTCGTCGGCCCCCAGCTCCAGGCCTTTGATTCGGTCGGCGATGTCATCGCGCGCGGTCAGGAACAGTACTGGTGTGTCGGCTTCCTTGCGCAGGCGGCGCAGTACTTCCCAGCCGTCCATTTTCGGCATCATCACATCCAGCACGATGACGTCGAAAGGCGTTTCCAGGGCCAGGTATAAGCCCTCGACGCCATCGCGGGCCAGGCTGACGGAGTATCCCTGCTCCTGCAGACCATTGAGTAAGTAATTGCCCGCCTTGGGCTCGTCTTCCACGACAAGGATGTTCATGAGAATGACCTTGGTTCGGTGTCGGCCTTCAACCCAAAGGAACGGGCCTGAACGCCGAGAGCAGGTCGCGCAATTTTAGCCCAATCATCAGGTTTTGTTGCGTATTGCCTGCTCCAGGACAGTCATGTGCATACAGCATCCCATCAGTTTCCGTTGGTGCAACGTCCTTGAACCGAATAGTCCAGCACATGTTCCCGACCCTGATGATCCAGGTAATCGAGACGGGCCGGAGTGACGTCACATTGGTCCGAGATCTCAGTCGTGGACAGGACTTTCGCAACGTCCAGGTGGACGAAGAAACCGGTCCTGTCGTGGATCACCGCCGAAGTGTCGCTGGTACCGGCGAAGGCTGAGCCGGTGGCGAGGAGGGTGGCGAGTCCGAGCGTTAACAGTTTCATGGCAGTATCTCCTTGCCTGAAGTGGGCTGCCTGTTGTTTGGCAGTGAGTTCACGGTAACAAGGCAACTCCAACAGCTGACGAACAGGGCCATTACAAAGTTGTAATGCAAGGGCGGGTTGCTTGAGGCGATTGAAGCGAGAACTTGCATCGAGAACTATCCTTACCTCTCCAGAGGAGGATGGCGATGAAGTACATGATCAGCTGGTTCGAACGGCCACAAGGTTCGCCTGCGGAGTACGAGAGTGCGCAGAAGCGGATCCTGGAGGTGTTCGGTCAATGGAAAGCCCCGGACAATTTCAAGATCGAGGTGTTTGTCGTGCGCGTGGGCGAGTGGGGCGGGCACATGCTGGTGGACTGCGACGATCCGCTGGCGGTTCACAAGGTTTGTTCGACGTTTCCTGCATTCGAGTTCCAGGCACGCCCTGTGGTTGCCGTCGAGGACGCGGTCCGGGTCGAACTCGAAGCAATCGCCTGGCGCGATGGTCTGAAACCCCAGTGATGCAGATTATCCCGGTGCTATCGAAGAGCGGGCGCATCGCCCGCTGAGCCTTGTTGAATGAACCGATCAATCAACCACTTCGCGGCGGGGCCTGGTGGCAGGTCCGTGCGATAGATGGCGTCGAAGGTGTACATCCCGCTTTTGTATTCCGGCATTTTCAGGTGGACGAGTCGGCCAGTATCCAGATCTTCCCGAACCATCGTGATCGGCATGTTCCCCCAGCCAATGCCTTCACGCAGCAACATGTGTTTAGCCCCGAGGTCGGCCAGCCTCCAGGTACGGGTACTGAGGACTGCGAAATCCTTGTTTTTTGTCAGGAGCGAACGGTCGGACAGCACAAGCTGGATGAACTCGCGTCCAGCACCTGGAATATTCAACCCGCTTGAAGCCAGTGGATGATTGGGGGCTGCCACCGGAATCAGCTCAACACTGCCGACCGCAATTCTTTCGATACCATCAATCCCCTCATTCATCGGGCCACTGACGCCGACGGACGCGCCGCCGTTGATCACCAGTTGAGTGACTGCGCCGAGCGCCTCCATATGCAAGTGGAGTGCAACCGTAGGAAATTCCTCTCGAAATGATTTGAGTGCGTCCACCACGCGCTCAGCGGGAAGCATCACATCCAGTACCACATGAACTTCAGCTTCGAGCCCCTGAAGCAGGCCTTTTACTTTGGCGCGTAACCCATGAATGCCATTGGCGATGGTTCTGGCTTCGGCCAGCACGGTGCGGCCGGCATCGGTGAGCTGAGGTTTACGCGTCGTGTGGCGGTCAAACAGCGACACGCCGAGTTGCATCTCAAGATTGGCGATCGAGTAGCTGATGACTGAAGTGGCTCGGTGCAGTTTTCGGGCGGCGGCCGCAAAACTGCCGACCTCGACAACCGTCAGGAACACACGCAGTTGATCGAGAGTGGGAGTGCCTGGGTCTGAGATCATTTCTATTTACTCGAACGTAATCGTCGAAATTAGTCGGCTATTGCGATTGTAGAGTGGGTGGCAGACTTTCTTCAACGCGGTGCTCCAATGGTGGATGCGCCCTACTTGATGGAAGAACGACCATGTCCCAATCTGCAGCTACAACCTCCAAAGATACCCATGAACTGTCCAGCACTGTCGCTACCACCGCCACGGCGGCACTGGTCGGCCGTGTGTTCCTCAGCGCCATCTTTATCCTCTCGGGCATCTCCAAACTGAGCGCCCCGGCGATGATGATCGGCTACATCGGTTCGGTGGGTTTGCCGTTCCCGCAACTTGCTCTGGCGTTGGCCATCATCATTGAAATCGGTGGTGGTATCGCGCTGATCGCCGGCTACCGCACCCGTACCGTGGCGCTGGTACTTGCCCTGTTCAGCGTGATCACCGCGCTGGCATTCCATAACAACCTGGGCGACCAGAACCAGTTCATCCACTTCTTCAAGAACATCGCCATGGCGGGTGGCCTGTTGCAGGTCGTCGCGTTCGGTGCCGGTCGCTTCAGCCTCGACGCCCGCCGTCGCTGAGCCAATGGCGCCGCAGTGGCTGAACGCGTGCGGCGCAAGGAGCGCACCTGTGGGAGCGGGCTTGCTCGCGAAGACGGTGTATCAGTCAACAGGGATGTTGAATGTGATTGCCTCTTCGCGAGCAAGCCCGCTCCCACAAGGTTTTTGTCATTCAAATCCTTCGGCTTATGCTCTTGGCAAAGACAAGCCCGGCGTCAGCCAGCGAGATCGGCACCCGTCGTCAGGACGATTTTTCCAAAGTGTGTGCTTGAATCAATCAGTTCGTGAGCGCCGCGCACATCGCCGCAATGATTGATTGCATTGTCTGCGCGTTCGATGATCACGCGACCTGCACACACTTCAATTTGTAGAGAAGCTATCCTGTTTTGGCATAAAGAAACGGGCAAATAGTTCGGATTGTGATTTGATGTTTAATTTGGCGTAAATATTGCGGCGGTGCACTTTTATCGTTTCTGTCGACAGGGAAAGTTTTCCGGCTATCTCTTTGTTGGAAAAGCCACTTAGTAGCAATTTGAGTACGTCATTTTTTGCGTGTTGTTATTTGTTCTTGATTGAAGTGGATGTTGCTGCCAGCGGAAATGCATAGTTATCGATTTGCACATATTCATTTAATGTGCGAATAAGCGATCTCCAGAATTCTGGACGGTTCAACTGCATGATCAGCTTTCCAATCGATCGGTGCCAGGCCAGGCTGTGAAGGTTGAGTGGCATTTTCTACCCCTTTAGGGTTAGGGATTCGTAGGCCAGAGGTCAGTATTCGTAGGTATTTACTATTCGCGAGTGCTCGGTATATTCACTATTCAGGGCTTGGGATGGCCATGAGGGCACATCGTCTTGACAAGGATAGTTGCATGAGAAAATCACCTTTGCGAAGCATTTTTTCAGCCTCGCTTCTCTGTGTAGGGATCAGCACATCAGTGGCGGCTGTAGAGCCCGGGATGTATCTGTATAACTGGTTCGGGCTTATCGCACCGGAGACCCCAAAGGAGTTTGAGCAGGAAACCGGTACCAGAATGCATATGGATGCGTTCGACAGTGCCGAAATCATGCAGAGTAAGGTAATGGCGGGGCGCACGGGGTATGACGTGGTGGTGGCTACCTCCAATGTGTTGCCAAGTCTGATCCAGGCGGGAGTCCTTCAGCCGTTGGATCGTCATCAACTGAGTAATTTGTCACATATCGATCCTGATATCTTGTCCCAGGTTGCGGTCAATGATCCTGGTAATCGCTACGCTGTGCCCTATTTATGGGGCACTACCGGCATTGGCTATGACGTTGATAAAGTCAAAGCGGCATTGGGCGATAATGCTCCGGTGAATAGCTGGGATCTGATCTTCAAAGAAGAAAACATCAGCAAACTCCAGTCGTGTGGTGTGGCAATGCTCGACTCTCCCAGTGAGATCGTTTCGATTGCTTTGCATTACCTTGGGCTCCCCAGCAACAGCAGGAACCCGGATGATTACCAGAAAGCACAAGCCCTGCTGTTAAAAATCCGCCCTTACGTCCTCTATTTCGACTCATCCAGAATCGACGCTGACCTGGCGGATGGCAATATTTGTGCGGTTGTGGGATGGGCTAATGGCGCCCTTGCTGCGCAGGCCATAAACGAGAAGGCCAACACTGGACGCAAGATTGCCTACAGTCTTCCTCGCGAGGGCGCGCTGGTGTGGTCGGAAAATCTGGTTCTGCTAAAAAACGCACCTCACCCGAAAGAAGGGTTGGCGTTTATTAATTATATGTTGCGACCAGAAGTTATAGCCAAGACCTCAAATCACACGCTGTACCCTAACGCTAATAAAGACGCCACTGAGTTTGTCGAGCGGAAGCTGGCAGACAATCCTTGGGTTTACCCGGATCAAAAGACGATTGCTGCACTTATTCCACTTGAGCCGCTGCCATTGAAGTTGGAGCGTGTCCGCACCCGAGTTTGGAGCAAAGTGAAGACTGGCATTTGATCTGGCTGGAGTATTGTCTTTATTGAAGAGTTGCTTCTGCTTCCTGCGATAGCCAGCGTTTATTTAAAATGCGGGTCATCACGTAGGGAGCAGGGGCTGCATTTATCAGTCGAGTTACTAAAGGGTTGTCACAGCAGTTCCAGGGAAGGAGAAAAGTCATGCGCCAAGGTGATTGCCAATGCTACGGGGAGTCGGACGAATACAAAGCCTACAAGGAAATTGAGGAACAGATCGCCCATTGCACACCCGAACAAGCCTGGGCCATGTATTACGTCTCGGCCGGAGTGGTGCGTCAAAACATCGCCCTGGCGGTGACGGAGCACATCGCCAGGGGTAACAAGGCACTGCTGGTTGAGTTCCCCGAACTTGCACCGGCTGCTACAGGTCATGTGTTGCCTGCGCGGTCTCTTGACTGACTTGCATCAGTCCTGAAGGCGCCCGTTTTTACAGGTATTGGCCACTCATTCACTGATCTAAATCGACAGGCCAAACCGATAATCGTGCTCTGTCCCTTCTTGTTGAGTCCCTTCTTGCCGAGAGGCATGTTCGATCGAGAAGCCACACCGTTCGAGTACTTCTGCCGAGCGCTCGGCTATGTCGATGCCTTTCAGGTTCGCTCGACCCACTATATTTCCGTCAGGATCTTCGAGGACAAACGGGTGCCAGGTTCCGGCGGCAAAATCGGATAAATAAGCGGCAATGTGGTCGGTGACACCCTGTATCGAGTAAAAAGCAGAATTGCGCGCGTCAATGTGGCGCTCAAACCATTCGCGATTGTCCCGTTCAAATGTCAGCAACGCCTCAGTATCAGCACTTTGCAGGGTACGAATTCTGATGGGCTTCATAAGGTCGCTCCTTTTTCTGTCACCGAGGGCAACGCCTTCCGTGTGGACGCCTGATCGTAAAGGGATGCGGCTTTACTGGCTACCCAAGCGCTTTGAGCAAACGCGGCTAGGCGCGTTCACGCCGGCATGGTCGATCCTGTGCCTACCGTACTTCCCGGAGCCTTTATCCAGTGTCTGACATGCCGACCAACGCCGCCTACGCGAAACGCTTCAACGCCGTACTCGCCTACATTGACGCCAACCTCGAAGGTGTCCTTTCGGTGAAGACGTTGAGCCGTGTGGCGAACTTTTCGGAATTTCACTTCCATCGGCAATTCACCGCGTTTGTGGGCGTACCGGTCTCACGTTATGTGCAACTGATGCGGCTACGACGCGCGGCGCATCGCCTGGCCTCCCTTGCGGATCATTCGGTGCTGGACGCCGCACTCGGTGCCGGCTTTGAAAGTCCCGAGGCATTCTCCAGGGCGTTCAGGCGGGCGTTCGGTATGACGCCGAGTGCATTCAGGAAGCAACCGAACTGGCAGGTCTGGGGGGCGGTGTTTGCAATTCCTCATTTTTCCAGGAGCATCATCATGCAGGTACGAATCGTGGAGTTTTCCGAAGTCAGGGTCGCAGCGCTTGAGCACTGCGGGCCAACCGGGCTTGTCGATGAAAGCGTGCGCAAGTTCATCGAGTGGCGTACGCAGAGCGGACAGTCGCCGGTGGCATCGAGTCGCACCTTTGGCATTCCCTACGGCAACCCCGATACGACACCGCCGGAAGAATTCCGCTTCGCAATCTGCGGCGAGATTCACGAGGCCGTGGCACCGAATGAATTTGGCGTGCGCGAGCTCGTCATTCCTGGCGGCCGCTGCGTGGTGGTGCGACACGTGGGCTCGACGGATCATATCGGCGAAACGATCTATCCGATCTACCGCGACTGGCTGCCTGCCAGCGGTGAAGAGCTTCGTGACCAGCCGCTGTACTTCGATTACCTGAGCGTCTATCCCGAGACACCGCACGATCAGTGGCAGACCGATATTTATATTCCGTTGCAATAGCGGTTGTGGCGCACGTTGCTTTGGACCTGGAGCGGTCGTTGGGCTATTGAGTCAGAAGCGGAGCCCTGTTTCAGGACTCCGCTGAATGGCGGCTCTCTCACCGCTTTGAAGCAACGCAAGCAGGCTCTGGCGTGAAAGAAAGATGGCCAATAGCTTTCATTTCAGTCATTTGTACCGTTCGAAGGCGTTTATACTGCGCGGGCTTTTGATCAATGCGCGCTCAACCGCCCGGGTACTTACTTGAAACGCGACCTCCGACTTGCCACTTTGCTGACCTCTCTGGTGTGTGTATCCGTGGTGGTGCTGACTGCCTGGCAGATCTGGACAGCCCGTGAGAACACCCTGAGAGACATTGAAACCGATACGTTGAATTTGACCAATGCGCTCAACACGTACACCGAGGGCACGTTCAAGCAAAGTGAAGTGGTATTGCTGGGGCTGACTGACAGGATCGAGAAAGACGGCACCGGCCCGCAGCAGCTCGAACGCCTGAAAGTACTGGTCGCTCAGGAGAAGGGTGCACTGAAGCAATTGAACAGCGTGGCGCTGTATGACGCTCAGGGGGACTGGATATTCTCGACCAACAAGCGTGTCTCACCCAACAGCAACCATGCTGATCGAGCGTTCTTCAAGCATCACCGCGATAATCCGGACCGCGGCATCTTCATCGGTCCGGCGATTCGCGGCCGTACGACCGGTGCCTGGGTTATTTCGGTCAGTCGGCGCATCGATCATCCGGACGGGAGTTTCGCCGGGGTGATCGCCGTCACTTTGAGTCTCGAACATTTCCTCAAGCTCTATCGAACCATATCCGTTGGGCAGTATGGCGTGATCAGCCTGACCTCATCCGAAGGGTGTCTTCTAGTGAGGTATCCCTTCCAGGAGCAGGACATCGGGCGTGACCTGTCTCGTGCGCCGATATTTTCCGAGTACCTGCGCAAGATGTCGTCGGGTACCGTGGATTTTGTTTCAAACGTCGATGGCATCCATCGAATCTACGCGTTCACCAGAAGCGATCAGTATCCCCTTGTCACGACGGTCGCGGTGGGCCAGGACGAGGCCATGCAAGCATGGTGGAGCCAGACCAGGCAATCGGTTGCGGTGGTGATGGTGTTGCTGGGACTCCTGATTACGCTTGGGCGCAGATTGATTGCCGATATCAGCCATCGTATTCGGGCAGAGGCAGAGCTGCGAACTACCCAGACTGCGCTGATCGAGCTTAACCAGACGCTGGAAGTTCTGGCCAGCGAGGACACGCTGACCGGTCTTGCCAATCGCCGGCATTTCGATCAGTTTCTGGACATCGAATTCAAGCGCGCCAGGCGCCTGCGAAGTCCTCTGTCGCTGATCCTGATCGATGTGGATTTTTTCAAGCGTTATAACGATCACTATGGGCATCTCGCCGGCGACGAATGCCTGCGGATCATCAGCCAGTCGATCAAGCAGTGCGTGCGCCGTCCAGCTGACATGACCGCCCGCTACGGCGGTGAAGAAATCGCTGTGGTGATGCCCAATACAGACGAAGAGGGCGCCCGCTCGGTTGCCGAGGCCATTCTCCTCGGCATTGCTCAGGCGCGACTTGAACACCTGTCGAGCCCTTTCGGTAGCGTGACCGCCAGCCTCGGGCTGGCGACTTTTACCGCCTACGATAGCGAGCGTGATGAAATGTCGCTGATCGATCTGGCCGACCGCGCACTGTATTTGGCAAAGTCGCAGGGCAGAAATCGCCTGAGTGTCGCCGCTGTTGGCGTGCAAGGTGAATCTGCCTGATCCGCGATGGCACTGGTGCAGTGTCAGGGTTTTTCAAACCAGCCATGATTGTGGTACCAGGCCAGCGTATCGGTAAGGGTCTGTTCGACGGGGCGAAACCGCAGGCCAAGCTCCTGTTCGCTTTTGTGAGGGTTGAAATGCGTGCGCCCGGCTTCGCGCACCATCAGGCGCACGGTCGCCATGCTCAGCAGAATCGGCTTGCCGGTCAGGCGCGCATAGAGCTCTTGCGTAAACGCCAAGGCGTACAGCAGTGACAGCGGCAATTGCCGCAGCGGCGTCTTGACGCCCGCGATCTTGCCCAGCAAGGGCACCAACTCAGCCATGGTCATGTGGCGTCCCGCCGCCAGGTAGCGTTCGCCACGTCGCCCGTGCAGCGCTGCGGCGATTTGCGCCAATGCCACATCGCGAGCATCGACGACAGAAAAACTACCAGGAACCAGCCCGGGCAGCTTATTGCGCACGACATCGTTGAGTAGCTGCCCCGAGGAAGTCGGCCCGCAATCGGCAGGGCCCCACATCCAGCCAGGCAGGACCATGCAGGCATGCAGGTCGGGATGGTCTTCCAGGAATGACAACACGACACGGTCAGCGAGGATCTTGCTGCGATAGTAGTCATCCGCATCAGCCTCGTTGCGCAGGCACGTCTCATCGATCGATGTGCCGGGAGCGCCGTCGAGCACGGCAATGGACGAGGTATGGATGAAGCTGCGGACACCGGCTGCGTAGGCGTGCTCAAGCAGGCGGCGCGTGCCGGTTACATTGATCCTWTCGAGATCCTCCCAGTGGCTGCCGCCCTTGTAGTTGTCGCGAAAGAACGCCGCCGTGTGAAACAGCGTATCGCAGCCTTGCATCGATGCGGCGAAGGCATCGACATCGGCCATGTCACCCACGACCAGTCTCACGCCCTGAAGATCTTTGAACTGTTGTTCACCTTTGGCTCGTGAACGAACCAGGGCCTTGACCTCGTAGCCACCGGCGACCAGTTCACGCACAAGGTTGTTGCCCAGCAAACCGGTTGCGCCGGTGACGAATGTACTGCGCATGTGTCATCCCTTACATTGACTAAAGCGGATAGATATACCGTCGTCGTCACTCCCGAAAAACAGCGACTGCTGCATAATGGTTTTGCACATTTGCAAAGCAGCGGGCATGTACATGAGTTCAGAAGCGAATTGGGACGATCTGCGTCTGTTGTTGGCCGTCTCGCGAAGGGGCAGCTTTCTTCAGGCTGGCCAATTGCTGGGGATCGCGGCGTCGACAGTGTCCCGACGGATCACTCAGCTTGAGAATTCACTCGGCGAGCCACTCGTCGAGCGTGGGGTTGAAGGCTGCTGGCTGACCTCGCGGGGCCAATCCCTGGTTGAAGTTGCGCTGGCCGCGGAGGAGGGCTTGAGGCGTCAGGCCGCTACCGGCGCATCCGTATTACCAACGGAGCTTTGCGGCAGTGTCCTGGTCAGCGTTGGCGAAGGATTTTCGTCTTGTGTGCTGGAGGCCTCGCATCGCTTCACGTCTGTGCATCCGCGCTGCTCGGTGGAGTTGCTGGTCACCGCCGACTTTCACAAGATCGTCCGCGGCGTGGCGGATATCGCTATCCGCACAGCGCACCTGGGCGAGCCGTCGCTGGTTTATCGACCGATGGGCAAGCTCGCTTATGGCGTCTTCGCCGATGCGGCCTATCTCAAGCGCTTTCCAGCGGCGGCTCCGGCCACAGCGGTGAATATTGCCTTGCTCCCTCCGTTGGACATGTTGCCGCAAATGCGTGCGGCAAGGGCCGCGGGGCTGGAACGTGCGCAGATCAGAGTGAATTCGTTCGCGGCACAGATCGAAGCGGTAAGGCGAGGGATGGGGGTTGCAGTGCTGCCGCGTATTTTGGCCAAGGACCTGGTCGCCGTGTTTCCGGATATCCAGCTGCCGGATATGGAGGTCTATCTGGTGACCCGGCCGCAAGCGTTGAAGCAGGCCCACATCAAAGGTTTTTTTGCCATTTTGGAACAGGTGCTGCGCGAGGCCCTTTGTGCAGCATCCGTCGAAGAATGAGAAATTTTTGCGTCTTCGTCGATTCGGCACACTGAGGTAGAATGTCGCGCTCTGGACGCACGTCTGTTCATTTCTGCGTCCGATATTTTAAAAACAGAATTAGTGTCACCCGAGTAGCTGAAGCCAATGACTAATAAAAAGTCAGCGCGGGAGGGGCCTAAACGTGAGACCGATGGTGTCTGTCGGTCTTATATGTCTACCCATCAGTCTTTTTGAGTACAGGGTTCGACGGCATGCGGCATTGCATGCGGTGAGCCCGGGCAGCTCATGATCAAGAATGGTGGGTGGATGGCGTTCTATCCTAGGTATTACTGAATGTTAAAAAAAGTCAACACAGGGCTACTCGGCCTGGCCATGTCGATGGTCCTCATGCCCTTGCACGCAGCTGAAACAAAGAAAGTCGATGTGCTCCTCATCGGCGGCGGCATCATGAGTTCGACCTTGGGCGTTTATCTCAATGAGCTCGAGCCTGGCATGTCCATGGAGATGGTTGAGCGTCTCGACGGCGTCGCCGAGGAAAGTTCGAACGGCTGGAACAACGCCGGGACCGGTCACTCTGCCTTGGCTGAGCTGAACTACACGCCAGAAGACAAGAATGGCAAGGTCGAGATCCCCAAGGCCGTTGAAATCAACGAAGGCTTCCAGATAACGCGTCAATTCTGGGCCTGGCAGGTCAAGAATGGCGTGTTGAAGAATCCCCATTCGTTCATCAACTCCACTCCGCACATGAGCTTTGTGTGGGGCGATGACAACATCCAGTTCTTGAAGAAACGCTACGAAGCCCTGCAGGCGAGCCCGCTGTTTGCCGGCATGCAGTACTCGGAAGACCCGGAGCAGATCAAGAAATGGGTTCCGCTGATGATGGAAGGCCGTGACCCGAAACAAAAGGTTGCGGCAACCTGGACTCCGATTGGTACCGACGTGAACTTCGGCGAGATTACCCGCCAGTTCGTTGGCTACCTGCAAAGCAAGCCGAACTTCGCGCTGAAGCTTTCGAGCGAAGTGGAAGACATCAAGCGCAATGAAGATGGCAGCTGGCGCGTTTCCTACAAGAACCTGAAAGACGGTTCCGAAACCCAGACCGACGCCAAATTCGTGTTCATCGGCGCGGGCGGCGGTGCACTGCATCTGCTGCAGAAGTCGGGCATCCCTGAAGCACAAGAGTATGCAGGCTTCCCGGTCGGCGGCTCGTTCCTGGTGACCGATAACCCGGCAATCGCTGAACAGCACATGGCGAAGGCCTACGGCAAGGCGTCGGTTGGCGCACCACCGATGTCGGTTCCGCACCTGGATACCCGCGTGCTCGATGGCAAGCGCGTGATCCTGTTTGGCCCATTCGCGACCTTCTCCACGAAGTTCCTGAAAGAAGGCTCTTACTTCGATCTGCTGACCAGCACCACCACGCACAATATCTGGCCGATGACCAAGGTGGGCATCGAGCAGTACCCACTGGTTGAATACCTGGCCGGCCAGCTGATGCTGTCGGACGACGACCGCATGAATGCCCTGAAGGAATACTTCCCGAACGCCAAGAAGGAAGACTGGCGCCTGTGGCAAGCCGGCCAGCGCGTTCAGATCATCAAGCGTGATGAAGAGAAGGGCGGCGTCCTGAAACTGGGCACCGAGATCGTCAGCTCCCAGGACGGCAGCATTGCTGGTCTGCTGGGCGCATCGCCAGGCGCGTCCACCGCGGCTCCGATCATGCTGGGCGTGCTTGAGAAGGTCTTCAAGGACAAGGTCGCAACCCCGGCCTGGCAGGAAAAGCTGCACCAGATCATCCCGAGTTACGGGACCAAGCTGAACGACAGCCCTGAGCGTGTTTACCAGGAGTGGACGTACACCAGTCAAATTCTGCAACTTGCCACACCGCCTGTGATTGGCAAGGCAGCGGCCGCGCAACCAGCCGCTCCAGCTCCAGCGCAACCACAGAAAGAAAGCAATCCAGCGACTGATATGGCCCTGTAAGACCAAGCCCCGCCACACACTGTGTGGCGGGGCTTGCTTGCTGGACCGATCAGAAACGATAAAGCCCGGACTCGTGCCGGGCTTTGTCGTTTCTGGCGTTTGTTCGTATGCGCCCGGCCAAATCATCTACCCAACCCCGCAAAGCCAAGACATGGTTTCGGGCTTTGGCTACCTACTCAGATGTACACCGTTCAGTTCCCCCCCCGGTGGTCGTAACGCCAAGGGCCGAAGTATGAGGTCCTGTTGAGCGGCGCGTGCCACCATCGTCACCTCAAGCATGAAGGATTAAGCTGCTACGTTTTTCTGCTCCCTAAAATCAAGGATGAATCATGATTCGACCCTCATTTTCCAGCGCGTGGGCGGCCTCTCAACGGATTTACGACACCCTCAATCCATCTGAAAAAGTGGCGACAGTGATCGGCGGCAATGTTGCAATGAACATTAACAGCCGTGATCCAGCCCTAAGGTGGATCAACACGTGCGCAGTGCGCATGAGCTATATCCTTAACTACTCAGGCTCACTCATACCGAGAATAGTTGGCGAAACCGTGTCTGGCGCTGACAAGCGCTGGTACTTCTATCGCGTCAAAAGCCTGATTGCCTATCTGGAGCAGCAATGGGGAAGTGCCGAGACCGTCAGTTTCCCGGCCGCAGATGGCGGCCCCCTGGCGGGCAGGAAGGGACTGATTCTGTTTGAGGTTTCTGGCTGGTCGGACGCTCAGGGGCATGCCACATTGTTTGACGGCAGGATGTGTTATGACCACTGCTATTTCAATGAGCCAGGTGTGAACTATCAAACCGACCGCGCAAACTTCTGGAGTTTGTCCTGATGAAATATTTAACTGCGGTMTTGGTACTGGCTTGGGCCGCCGCACCTTCCAACAGTTGGTCCAAGGATGATCCGACACACTCTCCGCAGGCAGGCGAACGCACCTACGCGCAAAACTACAAGGATATGGTACTGGCAGATTGCATCGCTACCGCCTACAAGAGCGAACCTAAAGCGGCCCAGGATGCCGGAAGCAGCGCCAGTGCGCTTATGGACTGGACCTATTTCGATCTGGAGCAAGCACCTCAAGCCGGTAGACCTCTGATTGACCAGTTTCTGGCTCGTGATTATCACAACCCACTGGTCGAATCAGAGCGTCAAGGCGTTCGCTTTGAACTGCTCAAATGCCTGGACCTTTATCACAGCAAAGAGCTGGACAGTCAGGTCAGGCAATTGGTCATCAATCCCCAGCATACCTATCGTCAGGACAACCCGCCACGAACCCAAAAGGATTGACCCTGCACCGCGATTGACAATGAGTAACCGCTCGGCCGTTCGACTTCGCGAGGCGGTTACTTTGATTCAGTCGGCAAGTGAATGAATTTCACACTCGACACATTCCCTGTAGCAGCTGGCGAAGCCTGCGTTCGGCTGCGCAGCGGCCGTAAAATCAGACACCATGTTTTTTCAGGTTAACCGCGAACGCTGGATTTACGACTGCTGCGCAGCCGAACGCAGGCTTCGCCAGCTGCTACAGGTCGCGTAACGGCTTTTGGGTTTTTCAGACAAAAAAAGAGCCTCAAAGCTCTTTGATGGGGAGGAAGTAGAGCCCAGAGGCTCAAGATGCACGTGAAGCAAGTGGTGAGCTTGGTAGGGGTTCAGATCACTCACCACCTACGCACCTGTTGGAGCATTTAACAGTTGCGCAAAACTATCCTAGGAAGCTGGGAGCGTGCGCTCAAGTACCGTTAGTCGAGTGTCACTGGTGCTTGTATCCGCTCCTCAAGTGATGTCCGGTGCCTGGCGAAACCGCTGGGGAATGGCGTCCGCAAACGGGTAGAGCGAAAAGTAAGGTCGGGCTTCGTCGATGACTCGCAGGATGGACGGTCTGCGCGTCAACCGGTCGAAATAGGCACTCAAGTGCTTGAATTCGCTCGGGAACGGCACGAGCGTGCTGGCGTAGAAAAGCGCCGGGGTTGCGGCGCAATCGGCCAGGCTGAAGTCCTCGCCGGCCACCCAGATTCGCGACGCCATTCGATGGTCGAGCATGGCGTAGGCCGTCTCCAGCATGGACCGTTGTTGGCTCAAGTCAGCGTTGGTGCCGTGCAGGCGATCACCGACAATCTGTTGCAGCGGCCCCTGCACATAGTTGTCGAAAAAACGGTCCCACAGACGCACCTCCAGCGCGGCCTCCCAATCGTTCGGAACCAACCGTTGCTCACCCGGATAGTAGTGATCCAKGTACTCGATGATGATCGTGGACTCTGGCAAGGCGCGCTGGCGCAGGTGGTCATTGATGACCGGGAACTTGACCAGTGGCCAGAGGGATTGAAGCTCCTCGCGGTCTGCATCGTCTGTCAAGTCGATGATCCGCTTTTCGAATTCGTTAGCGTTTTCGTAAAGCGCGATCAGCACTTTGTGGCAGTACGACGACAGCGGATGGTAGTAAAGAGTCAGCGACATCGTTCAACTCCTCAGTGGTGTTGCCCCCTCATCATAGTCGCTGGAATGACGGCCCGAAGGGGATCGCCGGTCGCCACGACAGATGGCCTCCGATACCCCTTTCTACCCCTCTCGGGTTACCCCATCGACGTCATTACGTTGCTCTCATGCGCACTTCATACTCCGCTCCAGCCTGTATGGGCTGTTGAGTCTGGCGGCGTAGCGTCCGCTATTACCTCGAAGGAAAAGCCATGAAGATTGAACTGGTACAGCTGGCCGGTCGCGATGGCGACACGGCGTATAACCTCAAGCGAACCCTGGAGGCCATCGAGACCTGCGCGCCCGATATCGATTTGCTGGTGTTCCCCGAGACTCAACTGATGGGGTTTGCCAGTGCCGAGCAACTGCAGCGCGTGGCCGAACCCGTTGACGGGCCTACCGTGCAGGCGGTTCTGCGTGCGCTGCGCGAGCGCGATGTAGCGGTGGTGGTGGGGTTGGCCGAGCGTGACGGCGAACGCTTCTTTAACACCTCGCTGCTGCTGATACCGCAAGGCGTGGCACTGAGTTATCGCAAGACGCACTTGTGGCCATCGGAGCGTGGCCTGTTCCAGCCTGGGGATCGCTTTGCCACGGCTCTGTGGAAAGGCGTGCGGGTGGGGCTGTTGATTTGCTACGACATCGAGCTGCCGGAAACGGCGCGTGCCTTGGGTCAGTTGGGCGTGGAACTGATCCTGGTCACCAACGGCAACATGGACCCCTACGGCCCCGTGCATCGCACCGCGATCATGGCCCGGGCCCAGGAAAACCAGGCCTTTGCGGTCATGGTCAACCGCTGCGGTCCAGGGGATGAAGGGTTGATGTTTGCCGGTGCAAGCGCGGTGGTCGACCCGACGGGGCGCCTGTTGTTCGAAGCCGGACGCGAAGAATGCCGGCAGGTGATCGAGCTGGATCTCGAACTGCTGAAAACGGCTCGCAAGGAGTATGACTACCTCAAGGATCGTCGTTTGCAACTCGTTGGCGAGCAGAGTGCGCTTGCCGATGGCCGGCGTCAGTTGCGGATTCCCTGACCACGGCATTGCTTGAACCTTAAGTCGATTTTGGTGCTGCCATAACAATCAAATAACAGCAGACGCCGCGCTCATTCGTCGATGATCGCGCGATCGCTTTGGAGTCTCCCGATGAAACCTCTGTGTAGCTTGCAACTGGTTGTGGCCTCTTTGCTCAGCCTGGGTATGACCTGCGCTGAAGCCGCTGAACCGAACGTCTCTATCTATAACTGGTATGACTACATTGCGCCGGATGCGACCAAGCATTTCCAGGAGGAAACCGGCGTCGCAACGGTTTATGACGTGTTCGATAACAGCGATGTGATGCAGAGCAAACTCATGGCCGGGCGCAGCGGCTATGACGTTGTGGTCGCCAGCAGCGATCTGCTGCCCAACCTGATCAAGTCGGGTGTGCTCAAGGAACTGGACCGCAGCCAGTTGCCGAATCTGCCGCACCTGGACCCGGAGATCCTTGCCAAGGTGCAACACAATGATCCCGGCAACCGCTACGCAGCGCCTTATTTGTGGGGTACCACGGGCGTGGGGTATGACGTGGACAAGGTTAAGTCGTTATTGGGAACGGATGCCCCCGTCAATTCCTGGGACCTGATCTTCAAGGAAGAAAACGTCGCCAAGTTGAGTCAGTGTGGTGTGGCGATGCTGGATGCGCCCAACGAAATCATTCCGATTGCGCTGCACTACCTTGGGCTGCCCTACAACAGCCAGAACCCGGAAGATTACCGCAAGGCTGAAGCGCTGTTGCTGAAGGTCCGTCCGTATATCCGTTACTTCGACTCCTCCAAATTCATTTCCGACCTGGCCAACGGCAATGTCTGCGTGGTGCTCGGCTGGTCGGGAGGCGTGTACGACGCCCAATTGGCATCGGCGAAGGCCGGTAACGTGCGCACTCTGGTCTACAGCATCCCGCGTGAGGGCGCGCCGGTCTGGGTGGAAAACATGGTGCTGCTCAACGACGCGCCACACCCGCAACAAGGCCTGAGCTTCATCAACTACATGCTGCGCCCTGAGGTCATTGCAGAAACCTCCAACTACCTGGGCTACCCCAATGCCAACAAGGACGCCACCACACTGGTCGAGCAGAAAGTGCGCGACAACTCCGGGGTGTACCCCTCCAAGGAAACCATGGCGACCTTGTTCCCGCTTGAGCCATTGCCGCTGAAGATGGAGCGCGTGCGCACCCGGGTCTGGAGCAAGGTCAAAACCGGGAGTTGAGTGGGTTGAGCGAGGCGGGCGACTGGCTTCGATAGACGCGTTAAAACTGTGGGGCTCATCGATATGAGCCCCACAGACGACTCCGAATCCCCCACCAGGTCTTTTGTCTCAAGCGCGTCGGGCTTCCAGCGGCGGCGTGCCATCGTGAAACATGGTCTTCAGTTGTGCGCGCAACTCTGGCGAATCGACGTGCTTGTGAACACTCACCGCATGCTGCGCGGCGGCCTCCAGCAATTCTTTTTCGGAATCGGCGGACAGTGCGACAGAGCACTTGATTCCGCTTGGAAATTCACGGCAATCGATGTATTTACGCGACATGATGTTCTCCTTCATACGAAGGCAGGCCTGCGCCTGCGTGAACGGACCACTCGACACGTCACGCAGCCCATCGAACACGAATGCGTGGCGCATCGAGTGTGGTAATCCACACAGTATAGGTCGATCGCCGGATCGCCAAAGTACTTACGGCGTACCGAACATCGCCGTCCAGTAAATGCCCGCATCACTCTTCGGATCTACCGCATACGCCGCGCCCAGCTCGCGGAATTGCGGGTTCATCAGGTTGGCGCAGTGACCGGGGCTGGACAGCCAGCCATCGACCACCTTGCGCACGGTGTCTTGCCCGGCGGCGATGTTCTCGCCGATCTGTTGGCCGGCGTAGCCTGCCAGTTCAGCCCGATCCCCCGGTGTGCGGCCATCACGGTCCTTGTGGTCGAAGAAGTTGTGATTGGCCATGGACTGGGTGTGCGCCTGGGCGGCTGTCGCCAGCGTGGCGTTCCAGGCCAGCGGTTGGGTGGCGGTAAAGGACTGAGCGCCGCACTGACGCGTTTGCTTGCGGGCGCTGTTGATCATCTCGAGCAGCTTCTGTCCCTCGGCCTGCCAGTCGCCCAGGCGGCCGGCCAACAGTGGGCGCGCGAGCACAATGCGCCACAGAGTTCCTTCATGGCTCACGCCGATATCGACGAACTGCGGGTCCAGCACGACCTGGCAGAAGCTCTCCCGTACTGCCTTCATGGCCGACTGCGCATCTCGCGGGCCGGACAAGGTGATCGCCTGTACGCTGACCATCGGATAAGCCGTACGCGCCAGCGCCTGCTGCAGGTCGCCGATATTGCTGCCGGGCAGGATCAGGCGCGGATCGGCTGCTAGCGGTGGCAACTCCTGAGACACCAGGCTGGCGCAGCGCTGCACCTGGCTGCGGTAGGTGTTGATCGACTCGACCAGCTGCGACTCTTCGGTGGCCACGGCACTGGCGGCGAACACCAGCCCCAGCGACAACGTGGCAAGACGCATAACGGATGACAGGACGCGCATGAAACTCTCCTTGAGCTGACTGCGCTCATGATGCGCGAAATAGCCCCACCCAGCGCAATGCCTTTTTAGACTGAAACCGATTTTGTTTTCCGCGCCATGACCGTGGACTACCTCATGACCATCGACTACCTCYGTAGCAGCTGCCGAGCCCGCGAGGCTGCGTTAGAGGCGGGCCGCGCTCGGGCGCAGCGGTCGTAAAATCCGACAACGCGTTCCTTCAAGCAAACCACGTACACAGGATTGGCGAGGACTTCGTCCTCGAACGCAGCCTCGCGGGCTCGGCAGCTGCTACGGGGGGGAGCGTAAACATGATGTGCAGATTTTTATCACATCACGAGGCGTCGGCGGGGAGAGAAGGGCGGGGTGCCAGTGTGCGGCTTCCCTGCGCGATGACGAGCGCAGCGGCGATCAGCGCCAGGGCGACGGCGAACGTGATCCGCATAGCGCTGGCAACGGCCTCGGGGGGCGCTGTGGTGATGTCGTTTGTTGCCGATGCAAGCACGAACACCGCACCCAACGCGGACGCACCGGTGATCAGCCCCAGGTTTCGCGACAGGTTGAGCATGCCGGAGATAACGCCGCGCTGGTCCGGGCGAATATCGCTCATGACCGCAGTGTTGTTGGCTGTCTGGAACAGCGCGTAGCCAATGGTGATGACGACCATCGGGGCGGTGTAGCCGCCGATACCGAGCGACTCCGGTATCAGCGAGAGCATGAGGCAACCGCTCGCCATTGCAATCAGCCCGAAGACGGTCATGCGTTGTGCGCCAAAACGGTCGGTAAGGCGACCCGCGGGCACCCCGGTCAGCGCCGCGAAAATCGGCCCGACCGACAAGGCCAGCCCGACAATAGCGGCATCAAGTCCGAGACCATGCGAGAGATAAAACGGCCCGACCACCAGCGTCGCCATCATCACCGTCGAGACAAGCGCGCTCATGGCGAGACTCCCGCTCAGCAGCGGATCGCGGAACATCGCCAATCGAATCAAGGGTGAGGCAACTCGCGCTTCGGCGAGCACGAAGAGGCCGACGCCGAAGGCTGCCACCAGCAGCAGGGCCCCATTGAGTGGACCGAAACTGCCGCGCCCAATCGTCATGGCCAGTGCATAAGCCGCAAGCGTCAGCGCCAGCAGCAACGTACCCAACGGATCGAAGCCGGCGCGCTCGGGTTTCGGCGCTTGGCGATCGGCGGGCAGGTAACGATGCGCGAGCAGAAACGTCAGGATTCCCAACGGTACGCTAATCAGGAAGATCGCCTGCCAGCCAAGGCCGGCGATCAGCACGCCGCCGAGCGACGGCCCCAGCGCGGTGCCAATCGCAGACATCGTCCCGAGCAAGCCCATGGCACTACCGGTTTTTGCCTTCGAAACCGTCTCGCCAACAAAGGCCATGGTCAGGGCCATCATGATGGCCGCACCGAGGCCTTGCAGCGCCCGGGCGGCAATCAGCAGCCAGAGCGTGGGTGCGACGCTGCACAGGGCCGAGGCCAGCGTGAACAAGAAAATGCCGGCCAGTAGCAGCCGTCGACGGCCGGTGATGTCGCCGAGGCGTCCGACGCTGACAATCAGGGTGGTGATGGCGAGAAGGTAAGCGAGGACGATCCATTGGACCTCCTGGAAGGAGGCGTTGAACGCCTGTGCCAACGTCGGCAAGCCGACATTGGCGATGCTGGTGCCGAGCGAGGACAGCAACATGGATAACGAAAGGCTGGCGAGCGCCCAGCGAACCGAGGGTACTCGTGGTGCGCTGCCGGCGACGGCCTCATCTCGTGCTGCACTGATTGGCTTMATCATGTTCCCTTTGTTTGGCGACTTCCGAAACGGAGCTGTCAGAAATCTACGCTGGCGCATAACATGGCGGAAGACGCAGCATTTGCACTTAATTCGTGCGTCTAACGCCTTATCACCCTCACGTTATTCCAGGGGCGATCCATGTCGACACCCGATCTCAACTTGCTGGTCACCCTTGATGTGCTGCTCGCAGAAGGCAGCGTTGCACGCGCCGCGAAGCGCTTGCGGCTGAGCCCGTCAGCGATGAGCCGGGCGCTGGCGCGACTGCGTGAAACCACCGGCGATCCGCTGCTGGTCAGGGCCGGACGCGGTCTTGTGCCCACCCCGAGAGCGCTCGAACTGCGCGAGCAGGTCAGTCAACTGGTGCAGGATGCCGAGGCGGTTCTGCGCCCGGCTGAAACACTCAACCTCAAACAGGTGGTCCGCACGTTCACGCTGCGCACCAGCGAAGGTTTTGTGGAGAGTTTCGGCGCGCAGTTGATTGCACGCGTCGGCGAGCAAGCCCCCGGCGTGCGGCTGCGGTTTGTGCAGAAACCCGATAAAGACAGCACGCCACTTCGCGACGGGAGCGTCGATCTGGAAACGGGGGTGGTGGGGAAGACTGAAGGCCCGGAGGTGCGTACGCAGGCACTGTTCAGGGACCGTTTCATTGGCGTTGTGCGAAAAGGGCATCCGCTGAGCCAGGGCGAGATGACGCCAGCTCGTTACGCAGCGGGCAGGCACATTTACGTTTCCCGGCGGGGGCTCGACAAGGGGCCAATCGATGAGGCCCTGAAGTCGCTGGAGCTTGCGCGGGAAGTGGTGACTATCGTCGACGGCTTTTCGACCGCAGTGGCGCTCGCCCGGGCCAGCGACCTGATCGCCAGCGTTCCGCAGCGGCACACCGAAAACCTGCGTGCCGGCATGCACAGCTTTGCGCTTCCACTGACCCTGCCGACGTTTACCGTCTCAATGCTCTGGCATCCACGGCTGGATGCCGACCTGGCGCATCGCTGGTTGCGCGGGTGCCTTCGGGAGGTGTGCGCGCAGCCGGGCAATGAGGGGGCATTGGGCGCGAGCGAGGTTGAATAGGGGACAAGGCTTGCGCCAGCGGGTACGAAAAAGCCCGCACAAGGCGGGCTTTGAAAATCGAGTAGGTGGCCGGCGCTGGTCCCCGGCTTACAAGGTTTATCAGGCCTCTCACAGAATTACCCGGGAACAAAAATAGGCTCTTCTGCTTCACACGGCATAAGGGCTGGATCTCAGCGCGGAGATCTTTCTAACCGTGTACCCTTCGGAACGTCGCCCCACGTTTCCTTGCTATCCTCTTGCGCATCAGTCTGCGTCTTCACCTACAGTTTCAGGATAGCAAAAACTCCAAAAAGCGGGTCGGGATTTTTTAGACCGATTGCGTTCAAGGAGGAGAGCGGCAGGATGGAAAAATGCTATCGCCAGCCGGACATGAGCGCACGGCAGCCACTGCTCTTTTTCCTGATGCCATCCACCCGCCAGCGCCCCTGAAACATCAGCGACAAATATCGTCTGCCAATCTCCTGGCCTGCTGAGTCGCGGCCTCACGCGCGCTGCGATCAATGTCTTCACCCAGGATGGTTTTCTCCACGATCACCGAATGCACATCCGTCACGCCGACAAATTTCAGCCAGGCTTCAACATAGGGCTTCTGAAAGTCGAAGCGCGTTGCCGGGGTGCTCGACTGCGCCGAAAAATCCAGGCCGCGGGCGTACATCACCACAGCGGTTTTGTTGAGTAGCATGCCTTCCAGGCCGCGCTCCGCGTCAACGCTGAACAGGATGTCTTTCTGCGACACCAGGTCGATGAAGTGCTTGAGTTTGTACGGAATGCTGAAATTCCACAGCGGTACGGACATCACCAGCACATCCGAGCGATGCAGGTGACTTGCCAGCTCTTTCAGCGTGTTCCAGGCGTCTTGTTGTGCCGGGGTCAAGGGCGTGCCATTGAGCCCGGCGTATTTGGCCTCCATCGCCAGATCATCGAATTCCGGTAACGCCATGTTCCAAAGGTCGAGCGTGATGATTTCGGTGTTTGGGGCGTGTTCCTGGTAACGCGAAATGAAGCTGCGGGCGACTTCAAGGGAAGCCGAGCGCTGCTTGCGTGGGGAACATTCAATATGCAGAAGAGTCGTCATGACGCGCCTCGAGTGGTGGGGGGTAGGGCAAGTGGGCGCATTGCAACATAGTTGAATTTGAAATATAAATCGTAAATTAATACGCAATTGATCACGAATAAAACTATGTTCGATACGCTGCTGCTCAAGACATTTGTCACTGTCGTCGATGAAGAAGGCTTCAGCCGTGCCGCCCAGAAGCTGCACCTCACTCAGTCTGCGGTCAGTGGCCACGTACGGCGATTGGAAGAGCAGATTGGTAAACCGCTGTTGACGCGTACCACCCGTTCCCAGCAATTGACTCCCGATGGCGAGCGCCTGGTCTCTTATGCGCGCACGATCCTTGTGCTGAACCGTGATGCCTGGGCAGAACTGACGCGCACGCCGTTTCACGGACGGCTGCGCATCGGGGTGTCCGAGGATTTTGTCGAGTCGCGGTTACTGCGCACTGTTCAGGATTTCGCGGCGCAGTACCCGGGCATGGAAATCGACGTGCAGGTGGGCATTCCTGGCACGTTGCTGAACCTGATGAAGCAAGGCCATCTGGAACTGGTCATCGGCTCTCTATGCGAAACCAGCGAAGCGGGGCTGCTGCTGTGGCAAGAGCCGTTGGTATGGGCCTGGCCAGCGCAACCCGTCACCCAATTACCGACGCCGTTGCCGCTGGCCCTGTTCCCCGAGCCGTGCCCTTATCGAGAGACAGCGCTGACGCGGCTGGCTCAGGTGGGGATCGCCCAACGCACGGCGATGTTATGCAGCAGCGCCGCCGGGTTGCGGGCGGCGGCGCTTGCAGGCTTTGCAGTCGCGCCCATGCCACTCAGCCAGTTGGGGCAAGGACTGGTGGCTCTTGGGGCTGAACATGGGTTACCGGATTTGCCGGATGTGCAATTTCGGTTGTTCACCTCTCCTGAAGCGGATCAGGCGATTGTGGCAGCGGTTACTCAGCTCATTGTGGAGTATTGCTCCACGCGAAGGGCTTGAGCGTCTTTGCCTCTGCGCTCGACTCATCGATAGGCGGCGTAGTCATTTGACCGTAACAACGACCTTGCCCTTGGCTCGTCCCTGCTCGACGTACTTCAATGCCTCTGCCGTAGATTCAAAGGGGAAGGAGCGGTCAACCACAGGTTTGATGATTCCGGCCTCAATGAGCTTGGTGATTTGTTGCAGTTGGGCGCCATTGGCCCGCATGAACACGAACGCGTAGCTGACGTCCTGCTTGCGTGCCTTGCGCCGAATACCGAGGCTCAGCAGGCGCATGACTTGCTTCAATGGCCAGGACAACCCTTGCTCCTGCGCGAACTGCGCAGTGGGTGGCCCTGAGATGGAAATGAGTTGGCCACCGGGCTTGAGGACCTTGAGTGACTGCTCCAGTACGTCCGCGCCGAGGCTGTTCAACACCACGTCGTAGTCGTGCAAGACACTGTCGAAGTTCTGCTGTGTGTAATCGATCACCAGGTCGGCTCCCAGCGCCTTCACCCATTCGACATTCGCGGTGCTGGTGGTGGTCGCGACAAAGGCGCCGAGGTGTTTGGCAAGTTGGATGGCGAGGGTGCCGACACCGCCGGAGCCGGCGTGGATCAGCACTTTCTGGCCCTTTTTCAGTTGGGCGGTTTCGACCAGCACTTGCCAGGCGGTCAGTGCGACCAAGGGGATGGACGCGGCTTGTGCCATGTTGGTATTGGCAGGTTTCAGGGCGATCGCGTTTTCGTTTACGGCGATCAATTGAGCGAACGTCCCGATCCGCGCTTCGGGCGGGCGAGCGTAGACTTCATCTCCCGGTTTGAAGCGTTTCACTTGCGCGCCAACCTCAACCACGACGCCCGCCAGGTCATTGCCCAGTATCAGCGGAAATGAATAGGGCAAGATCAGTTTGAATTCGCCTTTGCGGATCTTCGAATCCAGCACGTTGATGCTGCTGGCGTGTACCTCAATCAAGACGTCGTGGGTGCCCACCACGGGGGCGGGCGCTTCGCCAATGCGCCCGCTGCTCTTGCCGTAGCGATCAATTAAAAATGCCTTCATCGTTGTGCGGCTCTTGTCGGTTGGAATGAGGGTGGGCGGAGCGTTTGCGGCGTTGCTGCGCCGCGTTATCAGGCATCAAGGAACGCCAGTACCTTGGTCACAAAGTCAGCGTAGTGCTGGAAAATGCCGCCGTGCCCGGCATCTTCATAAATGACCAGTTGTGCATTGGGAATGCGGTTGGCAAGCTCAATCGAGTTGATGCTGGGCACCATGATGTCGTTGTCGCCGTTGACGATCAGCGTCGGCATCCACAAGCGCCCGAGGTTTTGGGGCGCCTGTCTGCCCCACGCGGTGATGGCTTTCAACTGCCGTAGGAAAGCGCTGGGCGTCGGGCCTTTGTCGCGATTTTTTTTGCGTTCTTTCAGGCGTTGCAAATACTGCGATGCGGCTCGACGGCCATTGGGCGTCGAAGTGAAGAACAGGTAGAACTTGGGATCTCGCAAGGTCAGCAAGCCCTTGATCATCAATGGCCACGTCACCGAACCGACCTTGTCGATACCGGTGCCGCCGGCCGGTCCGGTTCCGCTGAGAATCAATCGGCGTACCAATTCGGGCGCCTTCAGGGCGATGTCCTGGGCGACGAAGCCGCCGAGTGAGAAACCGAGCACGTCGACTGTCTCGAAACCCAGTGCACGTATCAGCTGGATGGCATCGTCAGCCATTTCGCCGACCGTCAGTGGCGCGGTTCCCCCAGAGCCGCCGATGCCGCGATAGTCGGTGGCAATGACACGCCGTGTTTGTGCCAGGCCATCGATTATCGCGGGGTCGAAGTTGTCCAGCACCGCGCCCCAGTGGTTGAACAGTACGAGGGGCACGTCGGTCTTGGGGCCGATGTCGCGATAGGCGAAGGGAGTGCCGTTGACCGTGATCGACTGGTTCGCCGCGTTGATAAACGACGTCTGCGAACCCGAGGGGGTATTTGTCTTCGTTGGATTCATTTCTACTCCGAACAGCGGGCCGGATTCGATGCGGCGTCTGGCACGCCTGCATCGAATCCGGCGCAAATGCTCGCTACCAAAAGATCACTGTTGAGTGTGGTAGCGCTGGGCAACCGCAGACTGGCGGATTTGCCCCAGCAGGCCCTGACGTGCGATTTGCAGGTCATCCCAGCGTTCAGCTTCTTGCAGCGGCGGGATCGTCACCGGTTCGCGACGATCGAAACCGACCAGTGCGGCATCCACCAGATCGTCCACTTCCATGATTTCGTTCAAGGTGTTGATGTCGACGCCGGAGCGATCCCAGATCTCCGTACGAGTGGCGGCCGGCAGCACGGCCTGCACGTAGACGCCCTGAGGCGAAAGTTCCAGGCTCAGGCCTTGGGAAAGGAATAGCACAAAGGCCTTGGTCGCACCGTAGACCGACATGCCGAACTCCGGCGCAAGACCCACCACCGAACCGATGTTGATGATCGCGCCGTCGCCTGCTTTGGCCAGGCGTGGGGCGATGGCACTGGCCAGGCGCACCAGTGCCGTGGTGTTGAGGGCAACCAGTTGCGCAACACTGTCGGTGCTTTGGTCGATGAAGTTACCGGACAGCGCGGCGCCGGCGTTATTGACGAGGATGCCGATACGAGCGTCGTCGCGCAGGCGGGACTCAACGGTTGTCAGATCGCTGAGTTGGGTCAGATCCGCCGGAATCACATCGACGGCGATGCCGTGTTCGCTGCGCAACCGGGCTGCAAGTGCGCCCAGGCGTGCTTGGTCGCGGGCGACTATTACCAGGTCGTGACCGCGTTGGGCGAAGCGTTCGGCGTAGACGGCGCCAATGCCGGTGGAGGCGCCAGTGATGAGAACAGTAGGGCGATTGCTCATGGGGTCATCTCTCTTTCAGGGTGTGTGAAAACAGAAAGCGCGGTCATGATTGCTCAGCTTGCGGTGGCGCTCGATTCAGCCAACGTCGGGTAGTCGATGTAGCCTGCCGAGCCGCCGCCATAGAGGGTGGCGGGATTGAAAGCGGACAACGGCGCGCCACGTTTGAGGCGCTCCACCAGATCCGGGTTGCCAATGAACGGGCGACCGAACGCGATCAGATCGGCCTGGTCTTCGGCGAGCCGCGAAGTCGCCAGGTCCAGGTCATAGCCGTTGTTGGCGATGTAGGTGTTTTTGAAGCGCTGGCGCAAGGCGCCGAACTCGAATGGCGCCACGTCACGCGGGCCACCGGTCGCGCCTTCGACCACGTGCAGATAAACGACGCCGAGGGCGTCGAGTTGATCGACGACGTAATCGAATTGCGCCTGCGGATCGCTGCTGGAAACGCCATTGGCCGGCGACACCGGCGACAAGCGCACCCCGGTGCGATCCGCGCCGATTTCATTGACGACGGCTGCCGTCACTTCGAGCAACAGACGCGCACGATTTTCAATCGAACCGCCGTAAGCATCGGTGCGCACGTTGGCGCTGTCCTTGAGGAATTGATCCAGCAAATAGCCGTTTGCGCCGTGAATCTCCACGCCATCGAACCCGGCGGCGACAGCGTTTGCCGCGGCCCGGCGGAAATCGGAGACGATCCCCGGTAGTTCGCCGATGTCCAGTGCGCGCGGCTCGGAGACGTCTTCAAAGCGGTTGTTGACGAATACTTTTGTCGCGGCTCGCAGCGCAGAAGGGGCTACGGGTGCGGCGCCGTTTTCTTGCAGATCAACGTGCGACACACGGCCGACATGCCACAGTTGCAGGAAGATTTTTCCGCCCTTGGCGTGGACGGCATCGGTCACTTTGCGCCAGCCATCTATCTGCGCCTGCGTGTAGATCCCGGGGGTGTCCTGATAGCCCTGACCCTGTTGGGAAATCTGCGTGGCCTCGCTGATCAGCAAGCCTGCGCTTGCACGTTGGCTGTAATAGGTGGCCGCGAACTCGCTTGGCACAAAGCCTTCACCTGCGCGGTTGCGAGTCAGTGGCGCGAGGACGACACGGTTCGACAGCGTGAGGGCGCCAAGCGTGTAAGGGGTGAACAGATTCTGGTCGGTCATTTGGTATTTCTTCCGTGCCCGTTGATGGAGATCGTTGTGCGTGCAATTAGGATGATGATCGAAATCTAAGCTGTCAACGATTTTGATTATGACCAACATCTATGTATCATTGGGCGCATGATTTCCCAGTGAACATGAGGTATTGCACGTGAGAGTGACCAAGGCCCAGGCGCAGGCCAATCGGGAGCACATCGTTGAAACGGCCTCTGAGCTGTTCCGTGAGCGCGGCTTCGACGGCGTCGGTGTGTCGGATCTCATGGCGGCTGCCGGTTTCACCCACGGAGGTTTCTACAAGCATTTCGGTTCGAAGGCCGACCTGATGGCCGAAGCTTCGGCCTGCAGTCTTTCCAAATCGCAGGTGGGCGCGGAAGCGCTCGATGTTCCGGGCTTCATCGACGTCTATGTGACGAGGGAGCATCGGGACCGACGTGGCAGCGGTTGCACCATGGCCGCGTTGTGTAGCGATGCGGCGCGTCAATCGGACGATGTGAAAGCGACGTTTGCCGAAGGGATCGAGCACATCCTGCAAACACTGGGGGACAAATATCCGACCAGGCCGGATGCCGCTCCGGGTGAGGGCAGAAAGAAAATGATCGACCTGCTGTCTCGTGCTGTCGGTGCGATTATTTTGTCGCGTGCCTGCCCGGATCATTCCGCGCTGGCGGATGAGATCCTTGAGGTGTGCCGCGCTGAAATGTTTGCTTCATTGCCGGTCAATGAAGTGGACGCGGTGTAGAGCGGCGGCTCATTCAAAGCAGATTTTCGGTAGAACTTCGATTTTGATGCGCGGACCCGAAAGTCAACTTTGGGGTGTGGATTCAACCGGTTGATGCTTTGGCGGGCTCCTTCGTGTGGGGCGGCACTGGACGAAGCAATCGGTTCATCGTGATCAGTTCAGCACTTGGAGTACCGATGACGGTGCGAGTGAGATAAGTCCGCCTGGGGGAGGGGAGACTCAGCCCGCATCAGCGTTCTGCAACAAAGCCGTATATGTCTGGACATATTTTGCGGGTGCCAGACCGACCATCCGGGTGAAGTCCCTGATGAAGTGTGCCTGATCAAAATAACCCAGCTTGAGCGCGAGATCCGCCCCCGGCCGGGCTTCGCCGCTTTGCAGCAGGGTCAGTGCTTCATGTAGCCGGTATCGGGCAATCACCCACTTCGGACTTACGCCAACGTAATGGGCAAAGAGGCGTTGTAACTGCCGCTCGCTAACCCTGGACAACTCACTGAGTTGTGCCACTGTTGTCAGTCTGTTGTCTGAAGCGATTTGGGCGATGAGGTCGTTGAGAAGCTGTACACGCTCATCGGGTTGCGGCAAGCAGGGACTCAGCAACGCTTCTGATTGCTCGCACAGGCTCGCCATCCCCGGACATTCGGTGTGCTCGGCCAACCTGTCGACCACCGCCCCAAAAACTTCAGCGGCCCGGATCGATCGGTTGGTTAATCGGCTGACAGGTCCGCCCAGAAATGGCTGGAATGCAGCGGGACGAAACTTGATTCCAAACGCCCAGCTGTTGCCGGACAGCGTCTTGCTGAAGCGGGAGCGACGGGGGCCCCACACATGGACCTGACCCCTTTCCACAACGAGATGCACATTGGGGTGAGGCAGGGTTTCCTGTTGCTGTGCAGGCTGATCACTGAGATTCCAGCTGACATGCCAATAATGTTCAACCCAGGGTGCCAACTGGACTGAAGGTGCCTCACGAGTGTGAGTGAACTGCGGGCCGTTCAATCGCTGATTAAGGACGCCTCGTGCGGGCTGCAGGATAACAGTAGAGGCTGGTCGTGTTTTTCCAATCATCTTCGGTCGCCATTTGCTCCAATGCAGATCAGGGACAGGTCCGACGGTGTGGACCGCTCAAATAGGCCGCTGATCTCGGCATAGGTGGGGACTGTAAACAGTCGAGTGATCAGCGTCGACAACAACTGCGCCTGGTTTAGACCGTACGGCATTACTGGATTATTAATGGAGATAACAGCATGCAAGCCAAGGGAACATTCGACGTCCAACTCCCCGTCCATCCTGTTGCGACCGGTACCGAGGCCGCTCAACTGAGCAGAAAGGCCATACACAAAACGTTTCAGGGAGACTTGGTGGCCAGTAGTCTGGGAGAGATGCTTGCCTCCCTCTCGACAGTCCCGGGATCTGCCGGCTATGTGGCAATGGAGCGGGTTGAAGGTAATCTGGCGGGAAGGGCAGGCAGCTTTGTGTTGATGCATTTTGGAACGATGGACAGAGGCCAGCGAACACTGACCATTCAGGTCGTGCCCGACTCGGGTACCGGTGAGTTGGAGGGACTCAGTGGCACGATGGAAATAGATATCCGTGATGGGCAGCATTTCTATCTGTTCAACTATCAACTCATGTCACGCGCTGAATAGTGATGAAGCTCAAACGCATCATCCTGATATCGGCCATTGCCGTCGGGCCATTTCGAAGCGTCTGTCCCTGGAGGACCCAATGCCGCCTATCACCACGTGCCTGGTGGCGCTGTTTGTTCTTTGCCTGACTCTTGCAGTGCCAGCCCAGGCCAACACCTGCCCGGCTGGCGAGAAACAAGTGTGCCTGGACGGCTGCATCTGCCTGCCGGATCTGGGGCAGATGCCTGATGGCATCGACCAGATCGCGGCACCTGCCCTGGCGCTGTGGCTGACCCAAGCCCGTGCTGAGGCGGCCAACGCCGACATCCAGCCCATTCCACCGCACATCCGGGAGCAACTGCTGCGCTGGTACGACCCCAGTGTCCTCGACGCCGCGCACTACAAAGTTAGCGACAACGGTCAACTCAGCGCCGCCACTGCCATGCTGCAAAATCCCGATGTCGGTGCCGTGACGCTAATCGACATCATCCTCTTCCGGGACGCTCAAACCGCAGAACAGGACGTCGCGCTCTGGGCCCACGAACTGAAGCATGTGCAGCAGTATCAGGAATGGGGGGTAGAAGGATTTGCCCAGCGCTATACACACGATTTCAATGCTGTGGAGGCGCCGGCTTATGCCATACAGGCTGAGGTCAGACGGTCGGTGCGGGCAGGGACTCACTGACGATTGCCGCGTTGAAGAGGGCCAAGTCCCGTGTCTTATCCGCAAGCTGGAGCCTTACACGGATGGCCCGGATATCTCTGACCCGGAGCGGGGCTGTTTGCCCAACTAGCATTCCCTTGTTCCAAGGCTGATGCTGCGGGAACTTCAGGGTACTCGCCAGGTCAGTTGGGAGCTGTTTTACGGCAGTGCCGTCCGAGATCAGTCGAGTCCGCCCCCTGATGCCAACCAAGAGTTTTCTGCCGGGTCTTATCCTGGTGTTCTGCGCCGTCGCGTCGCTTTGTTCGGTTGCTGCCGAGCGAAGAGCGCCCTCGCAAAGTAACAGCGCATCAACCACCCTGATCGAAACGGCCTCGCGGCAGTACGGCGATGGCCAGTTGGACCAGGCCGCTGCCACGCTGGAGCGTGCCCTGCATATCCAGCCGAACAACCCCGCGACCCTGCATTACCTCGGTGTATTACGTCTTCAGCAGGGTCAGTACCAGCAGGCTGAAACGCTGGCGGTGCGCTCGAACATGCGGGTGGGTGGCAACGTCGCGTTACGCAACCGCAACTTCCAATTGATCCAGGCGGCGCAGCAGGCCCAGGCGTCGAATACCCCACCCAACGCCAAAGCGGACCAGGTCGCCGTACAGCAGGGGCTGGAAGAGGAGACCCAACGGCGCCGCGAAGCAGAAATGGCCGTTGCTGAACAATCCACTCTGGATGCTGGGCGCGACGCTGGCAACTTCGCTTACGCAAAGGCAGATGGGGTATCGGATTCACCGACGGCTGGCAGACCTCGGTCCGAAGGACAATTGCAAATGACTTCCGTCGAGCCAGAGCCCGAGTACGACGAGGTTGATATTCCTCGCGGCCATTGGCCGCCTCCGGGTAAATGCCGAATCTGGTTTCCTGATCGCCCGCCGGGGCATCAGCCCGCACCCGGCAGTTGCAAGAAGCTGCGACATCGGGTTCCGTTAGGGGCCTACCTGGTGCGCGGTTGAGTTTCTGAGTGCCAGTCGCCGTAAATCGCTTACATCGGCGAACCACTCATGGGATTGAAGGGTGTGGAATGCATCATGTGTCCCATATCCCCACGCAACCGCGCCAAAGGCGATACCGGCAGTCGCTGCGGCTTCACCATCCGTAGGTTGGTCGCCGATGTAGATCACGTCCTCTTGCGCCACGCCGAATTTGCGCATGACACGGCGCAAGCGAGACGCCTTGCCGAAAATCGAGGCACCGCACTCGAAGGCCTGGATATGTCGACAGCTGGAGCCCAGAATTTGCGTGACATTTTCTCGGGAATTAGAAGACACCACGGCCAGAATCAGTCCCTTCTCGTCAAGATGGAGCAGGGTATTGGCGATGTTCTCGAAGAGCAGGATCGAGCTTCGATGTTTCTTCATCAAGCCCATGAAGGTTCGCGCCACCAGAGGCAACTTCCAGCGGGGCATTCCGATATGCGTCATGATTTCCCGAGCCCCCTGCTTGCGCAGAGAGTCCAACTCTTGCGGGTGAATCCGACGGAATGCGTGCTTGTCAGCGACCTGGTTGAACACGGTAACAAAGAACGAAAATGAATCAGCGAGCGTGCCATCAAAGTCGAAAATGACAAGTCGGTATGACATGTAAAAGCTCCTCCCTGGAGTGTGGTAGCCGAATACAGACGGCTGCTTGTGCAGGGCGATCAAGTCGCCCGATCAACTGGGAGGGCGCATTATCCCTGCTCCGGAATCTGTACGGAAGGAGAGCGAGGTTAACGTTTGTAGAGGGGCTGCTTCTGGATCTGAGTGTGTAAAAACGCTGGCACGTTGAAGCTCATTTCTGCGCCTGCTCCAGCAAGCCTTCGGATCAGGACGTGCGTTGCATCCCTCTGTTGTTTGAGGGGCCGTCAGCTATTTATGCAGCGGCCTCCTAGAACTTTTCCCTATTTACCGGTCTATGTGGATACGCACATAAAGCTCGGTAAGCGCGACCCGAAGGTTTCCCGCAGCCAAATGGCGCCACGTCCAATTGTCAATCAGAGGTTGTCTTCGCCCATGAAATCTTATGTCCCACGGATGGTGCTCCTCAGCCTGTTCGCGTTTGCGGCAGTGGGCTCGGCATCAGCATCACAGATGAAGACCTCAAACCCTGTTTTCGCAACTGAAGTCGCAGCCGTTCAGGCTCCGGTCCAGGCTGCCGGAAACCCTTGGCCGAGCTTGGCCAGTATGGCCGGCAAGCAGCCAGGGCCGTTGCTTGCCCATGACGACCGATACTGGCGTGACGGCCGTTGGCACGATCGTAGAGAAGATTGGCGCCGAGACGAATGGCGTAGAGAGGAATGGCGCAGAGAACAAGCGCGCCGGGAAGCCGAACGCCATCGTGATTGGGAGCGCCATCATGAGCACCGCTACGATGACGATCACCGCTACTACCGTCGCTAGTGCGTAGCCGCGAGATAAATCCGCCGAAAGCACTGCCTGCTGATGTGTAAATCCAGGTGGTGCTTAAGCGACACAGATCAGCTCTCGGAAGAAGTGATTGAGTCGAGACTGGATTCAGCCGCCAGCTTCAATCGGTCAGCTTTGCAAATGTATTTGGACTTGCTTTTCGGTGCCAATTTGGCGCTGGCCTTTTTGGCGTTAGCCTTTAATAACTGATTTATTTTTTTACGACGATTCATCTTTTCTACTCGGCTTGTACGTTTTCGAATGATATCAGCTTAAATATCGGGCCAGAGCCTTGTGGTGTGCACTTGAGCGCTTTTGGCCGTTATCTGCCCGATGCACTCGACTATCGGTCCAGCAGAGGTGCCAGCAGTGCACACATGCCACGCCAGTGCGAACCCTCCCAGTAAATCCGTTGGCAGGCGTCGCAGCGCACGAAGTGAGAATAGAGCGCACCAACGCGTGGCGGCACCAGTGGCCGAGCCAGTTCCGGGCTGATCTCGTGCAGCGGCAGGTTGCAATGCAGGCACAGGCTGAAGGGGCGCGCGCTACGCGCCAGGTCGAGGCGCTCGTACACTTCGCGCAACTGCAACGACGGTTTCAGGGCATGCACGTAACAGCCGTGGCTGATGATCCGCCGCTTGAGCAGTTCGCGGTCGCGGGTTAGCACGATGCGTCCTTGCTGCGCCGCGATCTCGGCGATCTCGGCGTCTTCGAAGCGATTGTCGTAGAGGGTGTCGAAGCCGCTCATGCGCAGCAGGTTGGCCAGCCCGCCGAGGTGCGCATCAGCAACGAAGCGCAGCACCCGTAAAGGTTGCGCACGAACCTTTAGCAGCGGGCTGATGTCCAGCGTTTCGAACTTGGGATACACCGCCAGCCGGTCACCGTCGAAGATCACCCGCTCGAAGCCCACCGACTCGCCGTTGAGCAGCACCAGCTCGACCTCGGTGTGCGGTATCCCGAGCGCCTCGATCATGTGCTTGACCGTCGCCCCTCGCGCGCACTCGCAGGTAAAGGACTGCCGCCGCCGTTCGGCCGGCAGGAAATCGTTGAGCTCCTCGTAGAAGCGGAAGGTTGCACGAGTCATGCTGAACAGTATGGCAGGGCTGAAGGATGGGCGAGTCCGGTCCGCAGATCTTCTCCGGCAGGCATCCATTGATGCGCCAGCAACTGGCGGATCGCCGTTGCACGCGGTGTCAGGTATTCGATCATTTTGGCCTCAAGGGCCCGCTCGACCAGCATCCTGGTGAGCTGATTCGAGCTGATACAGGAATCAGCTCACCAACGCAGCCGCATGAAGATAGAGGCTTGTCGATCAGTGCACATATTGAGAGCAATCGTTGCTTTTGTTGTACACGAATAAACGGTAAAGGTCCGACAAAATCAGCCGAAACAGATTAAACGGCAAATCGCCATTAATCCGTGTGATTCGGCTATTTGTACCTCACTTCCCAGGATGGTGATCGTCATAATGAAAATAAAAAACAAGCTCGTCCTTGCTTTTGTGTTGGTCGCCTTCATTCCGGTAAGCCTGGTGGCTGTGATATCGGTGCTGAATATTCGGGCTCAGGCGGTCGATCAGTTTCTTGATGGCAGCACCCGTGAAATACGCCAGATCGACGGTAATATTCGGCAGTTTTTCGACGGTACACAGCAAAATGTCGATCAAATGGCCACTGATCCTGTATACAAATCGGTCGCCAGCCTCAAGCACTATGAGGCCGCCGATGCCGCCAGCCAGCCTCTGCCACCGGCTGCCCAGCATGTCATCGATGCGTTCGCACGTTATGGCTCGATGCACCCGGCCGCCGCAATCCTTTCCATCGGCCTGGAAGATGGCAGCTACGCCAAATGGCCGGACGACCCGCAGCTGTCGAACTACGACCCGCGTTTGCGCCCCTGGTACAAAGCCGCCATGGTCAGCCCCGGCAAAACGGTGCGAACCCCTGCTTACTACTATGACAAGGACGCTGTGGCGCTGGTCGGTAGTGCCAGGGCACTGCTCGATGATACTGGCAAGGCCAAGGGTGTGTTGGTCGTGAGCGTTTCGTTGAAAAACCTCACCGAACTGGTCAAAAGCATCAAGCTCGGCGAAAGCGGCTACGTAATGCTGATCGAGGACGGCACCGTGCTGGTCGACCCGCGTGACGCCGGGCACAGCTTCAAGCAGCTCAAGGACCTGGGCGAGCCCTACGCCAAACTGGCTGCCACCACGCAGGGTTCCACCGAGGTGCAAATCAACGGGGTCAGGTACATGGCCAATATCTGGACATCGCCCGGCCTTGGTTGGCGCTACGTCGGTTTGATCGAGTATGGAGAAGTCATGGGCGCGGCCACTCGCATGACCTACCTGACGGCGGCTATCGTGGCAGTGCTGGTGCTGCTTTTTGCGCTGCTCGCGGCGGCGTTCGCCAGGGTGATCGTCAAGCCTATCGGCCAGGTCAGCACGGGGTTGCAATCAATTGCCGAGGGCGAGGGCGATCTGCGCCGCGATCTTGAGGTGCAGGGCAAGGACGAAACAGCAGAGCTGGCAGGCTGGTTCAACAAGTTTCTCGCCGCGATACGCCAGTTGATACAACGTATCGGCGCAGCATCGACCAACCTGCAGGATGCCTCGCGCGTCAACAGCGAGGTGGCCAACAACATGAACCAGGCGGCCGGTCGTCAGCGTGAAGCGGTGGAGTTGGTGTCCACTGCATTCAACGAAATGGTCGCTACCGCCAACGAAGTGGCCCGTTCGTGCAGTACGGCAGCCGACTCCGCCGAGAACGGACACCACCGTGTGGCCGAAGGCAAACAGCAGATCGAGTTGACCACCCAGAACGTCAACCGCCTGGGTCGTCGCTTGACCGAGTCTTCCCAGGCCATGGTGGAGCTGGAAGAAGGCAGCCGCAGCATCAACCAGATTCTGGGCACCATCCGCGCCATTGCCGAGCAGACCAATCTGCTGGCGCTGAACGCGGCGATCGAGGCTGCCAGGGCGGGTGACCAGGGCCGGGGTTTTGCCGTGGTCGCGGATGAGGTCAGGGCCTTGGCCAAACGCACATCTGACTCCACCGGGGAAATCGACCAGTTGCTCAACACGCTCGGCAGCAAGACCCAGGAAGTTTCGCAGAAGATGGAAAGTTGCCTGGACCTGTCGCGTGCCAGTGTGTCCTCGATCGAGAGCGCACGTGACAGCTTTGAAGGCATCCAGTTGTCGGTCAATGAAATCAGGGATCAGAACCTGCAGATATCGGCGGCGGCGGAAGAGCAGCACAGCGTGGCCGAAGAGATCAATCGGCATATCCAGCAAATCTATGACGAGGCGCGGCTGGTCGAAACCCTGGCCAGCTCTGCACAAGAAGACTCGGGCCGGCTTTCGCACCTCTCGAATGAACTGAACGGCCTGGTGGGGCGCTTCAAGTCGTAGAGGCATTGTGCGGTTGTAGTGTCCCGTTGATCGTGAGTACATGGATCCGTTCCACGATCACTCAGGCAGCCCGGCCAACCGCAGTCCATCGACGAAGCGCGCGAAATCCTCGGACCGTTGGATTGGTAGCCAGTCTTTCAGGTTGGAGAGGCGCAAAGAGGGGTCCAGTTCGCGTAGACGCTGCATCGCCAACCCCGCTTTATCCATTCGTCCGCTGAGGGCATGACTGGCCGCCACCAAGGCCACCGGGGCCAGGAAACTGGGCAGGTTGCCCAGCGCCTTTTCCGCCCATTCCGTCGTGGGATCGAAGCGCCCGGCGAAGAAATGCGCGAGCGCCATTCCCACCTGCATCCTGAACATTTCCGGATCCAGCGGACTCAAGCGAATGGCATGGGCCAGATGCTCGATGGCGGCGTCCGTTTCACCGCGCAGCGCGCGCAGGATACCGCCCAGGTACCAGGCGGGTGCGAGGTTGGGATTGAGCAGACGTGCTCTGTCGAGCAAGGCAATGCCGCCGTCAACATCACCGGCGAGATGGCTTAATGCATGTCCACCTCGCGTCAACGCGACCGCATCATCCCGGCCAAGCGTTACTGCCAGACGCGCAAGCCGTACGCCCTCAGCGATCTCTATCGTCCGATTGGTCATCCAGCCATTCAGCTTGCGCCAGAAGTGACACCAGGCTGCCATGCCATAGGCCGATGCAAATTCCGGATCGAGATCGATAGCCTTGTAGAACAACGGCAGCGCCTGGTCGATGGCTTCACGGGTGCCGTTGTGCAGTTTTGCCATTGCGCGCAGATAGTAGTCGTAGGCGTCCAGGCTTTCCGTGGGTTTTCGTTTGGCGCGTTCGATTTCTGCCCGTTCGAGTTGCGGCGCAATGGCACCGACGACGCTTTCGGTGATTTGATCCTGCAGCTCGAAGATGTCGTTGAGCGCGCCTTCGAAGCGCTCCGCCCAGATATGCGTCCCGTTCGTCGCGTCGATGAGCTGCCCGGTGATGCGTACCTTGTTTCCGCACTTGCGCACGCTGCCTTCCAGCACGTAGCGAACGCCCAGCTCCTGGCTTATGCCCTTGGCGTCCACCGTCCGCCCCTTGTAGGTGAAGCTCGAATTACGCGCGATGACGAACAGCCAGCGGATACGCGACAGGGCAGCGATAATATCTTCCACGATGCCGTCAGCGAAATATTCCTGCTCCGGATCGCCGCTCAAATTCTGGAAGGGCAAGACGGTAATCGAGGGTTTGTCCGGGAGGACGAGGGAGGAGGAGGGCATTTCCTTCGGGTCTGTGCGCGCGTGTTCGTCGATGGCAGGCTGGTCAGGCTGTTGCGCTTCGCCGATCCCTCCGACCTTGATCTGGCCGACGAAGCGGTAGCCCTTGCGGGCGACGGTGCGCACCAGGCGCTGTTCTTCACCGGTATCGCCAATGGCCTTGCGCACCGCATTGATGTGGCTGTTGATCGTCGACTCCGAGACGATCCGGCCGTTCCATACCGCCCTGAGCAAGTCGTCTTTGCTGATGACGCGATCGGGGTTGTTGACGAACAGCAGCAATAGATCGAAAACCTGCGGCCCGACGGCCACGACTTGCCCGCGCAAGGTGAGTTCCCGGCGCTCCTCATCGAGCAGGTAGTCTTCAAAAACGAATGGCAAAGTGAGGATCCCCTGGCGACGCGCCCTCAACTCCGTGTCCCAGGCGGCTGGCGATTAGTATTTGATATTGATGATACGGCAGCGCTAAACCCGCCGCACCGTCTGCGGCAGAGACGACGTCGAACTGCGGCGTCTTTGGACATAAAACCAAGCTTTCATGGAGGGAAAGCCACAGCAGGCACAAGGACTTCGTTCACGCGCGCAGGCAATCTCCCCTTACACCGACGCAATGGTTGCAGTCGATACGTGGAGAAAGCCCATGAAGATCGTCGTCATCGGAGGCTCCGGCCTCATCGGATCGAAACTTGTGAAGAACCTCCGCGAGCACGGCCATGACGTGCTCGCAGCCAGCCCCAGCACGGGCGTAAACAGCATCACCCGCGAGGGCCTGGCCCAGGCGATGGATGGTGCTGACATCGTCGTCGACGTGGCGAACGCTCCGTCGTGGGAGGACCAGGCCGTCCTCGAGTTTTTCGAAACGTCGAGCCGTAACCTGCTGGCTGCCGAAGCGGCCGCCGGGGTTCGGCATCACGTTGCACTGTCAATTGTCGGGAGCGAACGGCTTCCCGAGAACGGCTATTTCCGGGCCAAGGTCGCACAGGAAAACCTTATCAAGGCATCCGGCATTCCTTACTCCATTTTGCGTGCCACGCAGTTCTTCGAATTTGTCGGCGGCATTGCCCATTCGTTTACCGTCGGCGACGAGCTTTACGTTTCGCCGGCGCTGATCCAGCCGATGGCGTCCGACGACGTGGTGGCGGCACTTACCGACGTCGTGCTTGCAGCGCCGGTGAATGGCACCGTCGAAGTCGCGGGGCCCGAGGCCATGCCGCTCGACGAGCTGATCAGGCGCTTTCTGCGGGCCACTCAGGACACCCGCCAGGTCGTACCGGACGTACACGCGCGCTACTACGGCGCCGTGCTTGACGATCAATCGCTGACACCCGGCAAGAACCCGCGCCTGGGCGCGATCCGTTTCGAAGACTGGCTCAGCCAGTCAATGGCCGAAGCGGGCCGCTGAGGCCTCCAGGGACAACTCAGGAAGGCGTTGCCCTGGTAATGGGGCGCGCCGTCATAACACCTACCCACGAAGGAGTATTGCCATGGTTACCCGATTTCTCTTAGCCGCTGCTTTCGCAGTACTGTCGATCAGCACAGCGTCGGCCACTGAGCCACCCGCCGGCAAGGTGACAGTCGTGTTTGACCGTCCCATTCCCAACATCCCTGGCAAGAGCATGAAGGGTGTGGTCGTCGAGTATGGGCCGGGTGCTGCATCACCGTCCCACACCCATCCGAAATCGGCCTTCATCTATGCAACGGTCCTTGAGGGCGCGTTTCGCATCAAAGTCAAAGGCCAGCCGGAGAAGATCTACCATGCCGGCGAAAACTTCGTAGAGGAGCCGGGCTCCGTACACGAAGTCAGCGCCAACGCCAGCGCCACCGAACCTGCACGCTTATTGGCCGTGTTCGTCCTCGACACCGACGAAAAGACGCTCGTCACACCTATCAAAAAGTGAGCCGATCAACGCGCTCATAAATACTCGACAGCCGGGCGGCAGGCCACCGCCGCCCCGGGGCTGCCGCAGTGCATGGCATTGAACGGGAAATGAAAAAATGAACTCGCTCCAGGACAAGACCGCCATTGCTTCCGGTGCAAGCGCCGAGATCCCCGTCATAGTGGCTCGGCAAAGCAAGCGCAAGATATTCGGCATACTGCTGTGCGTTGGCGCCGCGGTGGTCGTGGCTGCCTGGGGGGCCATGGCAGTTTCGAGCAGCTCAACCTTGACCGATAACGCTTATGTTCGTGGTGACGTAACCTCACTCGCCGCCAAGGTGGCCGGCTACGTCACTGCGGTAGAGGTCGAAGACAACCAAACTGTCCAGGCGGGTGACGTGCTGTTCCGTATCGATGACCGGGACTATCGCGCCAAACTTGTGCAAGCAGAGGCTAATGTCAGTGCTGCAAAGGCGCGCCTGATCCATGTTGATGCGCAGACCCAGCTTCAGCGTGCGCTGATTCGGCAGGCCGAAGCCCAAAGACGTTCGGCCACCGCCGATATGAATCTTGCGACCAAGACCCATGATCGCAGCCGCAAACTGATCGTCAGCAACGCAGTGAGCCAAGCCCTGGTCGATGAAACCGACACGGCGCGGTCCAGAGCCGAAGCGTCGGTATCGGCCGCTTCGGCAACGGTTGAGGCACAACAGCAACACATTGCCGTCTATGCGGCAGAGAGAGAGGCTGCCGTGGCTGCCGTGTCGCAAGCACAGGCGGCACGTGATCTCGCCCAGATTGATCTCGACAACACCATTGTCCGCGCGCCTGTGGGTGGCGTCGTCGGAAATCGCCAGGTTCGTATTGGCCGGCTCGTGACGCCGGGCGTTGCCTTGCTCGATATTGTGCCGGTCAATGATGTGTGGATCGTGGCGAACTTCAAGGAAACCCAGCTCGAACATATCCGTCCCGGTCAGCACGTGCGCGTCAAGGTCGATGGCTACCCTGACACGGTACTTGAAGGCGTGGTCGATAGCTTTGCACCGGGGAGTGGGGCGGCGTTCAGCTTGCTGCCGCCCGACAATGCAACCGGAAACTTTGTCCGTGTCGTGCAGCGGGTTCCGGTCAAGATCCGGCTGGCCAACAATCCACTGCCGGGGCGCATCGTGCCTGGCTTGTCCGCGCGGGTGGAGGTGACGCAAGGGGAAGGCTCATGAACACCTTTGTCAGCGCCAAGGCTACGACTGGCGCCTTGCTCATCGTGGGCATCGTGCTGGCCACGCTGACGGAAGCGATCGCCGGCACCGTTCTATCGATTGGGCGCGGCCATATCATCGGTGACACCTACGCAACACCTGATGAGTTCGCCTGGCTGGACGTCGGCTACACCGCGCTAAAGCTGATCGGTTTCATCATGGCCCCATGGCTGATGCAGCGTTTTACTGCGCGTAACCTGATCATCGGTTCAACCCTGGCCATGGGCCTGGCGTGCTGCATCGCCGCCATCACCGCTCGGCTGGACCTGCTGATCGCGCTTCGCATCATTCAAGGCTTCGCTGGCGGCACCCTGCTGGTGGCGGGCCAGACGATGATTTTTCGTGCCTGGCCGCGTGCCCTTCAGYCGATCCTTCAAGCCGTGTTTGCCATGGGCTCCGTGGTCGCACCGGCGACTCTCGCCCCGGCCCTTCAAGGGTGGTTGATCGACAGCCAGTCCTGGACCTGGATTTTCTTCAGCGTGGTGCCGCTGGCCCTGGCGGCAAGCGGCCTTTTGCTCATCGCAGACCACCCCATGCCCGCCAAGGGCCGGCAGCGTCCCTTTGACTGGCTCGGCTTCTCTCTGATCTCGGCCACCCTGATCTGTGTTACCTACGTCCTCAGCCAGGGCAGCCGATGGGACTGGTTCGAGGAACCTCGGATCCTGATGTTGACGATGATCGGTACAGCCGCGCTGCTGGCATTTTTCGGCCAGCAAACGTTGGCCAAAGGTCAGGGATTGCTCGATTTCACGGTGTTCAGATCGAGCGATTTTACCTTTGCCTTTATCGTCAGTTTTGTCGCCGGTGCCGCCTTGTTCGGCAGTGCGTTTTTGATTCCGGCGTTCGCCCTGTCAGTGCCTGCGTTAACGCTGACTGATGCCGGTTTGCTCCTGCTGCCCAGTGGTGTTTTTTTTGTTGGCTCGCTGCTCATCGCTGCCTTTCTTATCAAAGTCCGTCGCGTTCCACCGGTTGTGACAGTGCCCTTTGGCATCCTGTTGATCATGGGGGCGATGTGGATGCTGTCCGGTTCCACCAGCGAAAGCGGCACCGACGACTTGATGGCGGCCATCCTGTTGCGTGGCCTGGGCCTTGGCTTCCTGTTTCTGTCGATCACGCTGATCGCCTTCAGCGACCTCAACAGCCGCAACCTCGCCAGCGGCATTGGCCTGTTCAATACGGGACGTCAGTTGGGCGGCTTAATGGGCGTCGCCGGGCTCCAAACCCTGATTGATCATCACATCATCATCAATGTCGCGGCACTCGGCGCCAACGTCACCCCAGGAGGAAATGCCGTCATCGAACGGCTGACGACCATCACGGCGATGCTGGTGGGGAAGGGGATGGATCAAGCAGCCGCTGGCCGGGCAGCGACCAGCCTGCTGGGCAAGGTCGTGTCAGGTCAAGCCACGGTGATTGCTTTCGATACCGCGTTCTACGCAGTGGCCCTGCTGTTTGTGGTCGCAGCGCCTATGCTGGTCGGCATCAAGATTGGTCTGGCGCGCCATGCGAAAGCGCGCGCTGCGCAAACTGGCGCGTGAGACGCGATACACCAGCCGTCGGGCTTTGGATCAAGGCGTTTTGAGAGCAGGGATCAGGTGGGCGCGCCATCCTCGAAGCCATTAGCAGCGGGCTGATGTCCAGCGTTTCGAACTTGGGATACATCACCAACCGGTCACCGTCGAAGATCACCCGCTCGAGGCCCAGCGACTTGCCATTGAGCTGCACCAGTTCGACATCGGTATCCCGAGCGCCTCAATCATGCGCTCGACCGTCGCCCCTCGCGCGCACTCGTAGGTAAAGGACTGCCGGCACCGTTCGTCCGTCAGGTTCGGTAACCCTTATTGACAGAAAAATGCATCAGGAGAATACTCGGCCAATATTCATATAGATGACTAGATAACAAGGTGAATAAAGTCGATGAATTCCCTGTCCAGTGATGTCCGCCTACCGCTTTATCAACGCCTGCGTGATCAGTTGGCTGAACAGATTGCCAACAATCGCTGGCGTCCGGGGGAGGCCATTCCCACTGAAGCTGCGCTTTCAGCGGAGTACGAACTGTCCACTGGCACTGTGCGCAAAGCGGTCGACACACTGGTCAGTGAGGGCATCCTGGAGCGTCAGCAAGGTCGAGGCACCTTCGTTCGTCGGCCTCAGTTTCAATCTTCGCTTTTCCGCTTCTTCCGCTTCCAGACTGCTGCGGGTGAACGCCAGGTCCCGGAGAGTCGCATCCTGTCTATCGAACCGGTGGCCGCACCCTCGGCGGTGGCCCAGGCGCTAGGGCTGCCAATCGACGCGCCGGTCATTCGCATTGTCCGCGTTCGTCTTCTGGATGTTCAGCCGGTACTTGCCGAAGAAATCTGGCTGCCTCGCAGCCGGTTTCAGCCGCTACTGGAGATCGACCTGAATCGAAAAGGGCCATTGCTTTACCCGATTTACGAAGAGCTCTGCGGTCAGGTCGTCGCCTCTGCCGAAGAAGCACTCACCGCCGAGTCGGTAAATGACGTGCATGCGCGGTTATTGAAAATACCGGTCAACAGTCCCGTGGTGGTGATCGAGCGTCTGGCGCGTGACTACGCCGGTGCGCCTCTGGAGTGGCGGCGCTCCCGTGGGCATGCCGAGCATTTCCGTTACAGCGTGGACATTCGCTAGCGCATTGCCCGGATAGCGGATCGCTCACCGGCGAATCGATCGCTGGCGGTTTCATCGTTTTGTTTGCCATGACTGGCCTCGCAGCGGCGCGGTTCGCTCTCGGCTGCCTCATGTTCCACCTATAAGGATAAGAAATCATGTTTAGCTGGTATCGCCAAGTCACTCCTCGGGAGCGCAAAACGTTTTGGGCCTGCTTCGGTGGATGGTCGCTGGACGCACTGGAAGTACAAATGTTCGGCCTGGCAATTCCGGCGTTAATTGCCGTCTTCGCGCTGACCAAGGGCGATGCCGGGCTGATCAGCGGCGTCACGTTGGTCACTTCGGCCATCGGCGGTTGGGTAGGGGGGACGTTGTCCGACCGCTACGGCCGGGTGCGTACGTTGCAGTGGATGATTTTGTGGTTCTCCTTCTTCACCTTTCTGTCCGCCTTCGTCACCGGGTTCCAGCAGTTGCTGATGGTCAAGGCGCTGCAAGGCTTCGGCATTGGCGGTGAGTGGGCGGCCGGCGCAGTACTGATGGCCGAAACCATCAACCCGAAATACCGCGGCAAAGTGATGGGCACCGTACAAAGTGCCTGGGCCGTAGGTTGGGGCGTGGCGGTCGGGGTTTTTGCGTTGATTTATTCGTTCGTACCGCAAGACATGGCCTGGCGTGTGATGTTCATCGTTGGCTTGTTGCCGGCGCTCCTGATCATTTGGGTACGGCGCAATGTCGAGGAGCCCGACAGCTTCCAGCGTCTGCAAAAAGAACACGTTATCCCACAAGGTTTTTTCAAATCCCTGGCCGGTATTTTCCGCCCTGAACTGATCCGCGTGACACTGCTCGGCGGGCTGTTGGGCCTGGGCGCACACGGCGGGTACCACGCGGTGATGACGTGGCTGCCGACCTTCCTCAAGACCGAACGCAACCTGTCGGTGCTGAACTCTGGCGGCTACCTTGCCGTGATCATCCTTGCCTTCTGGTGTGGCTGCGTCGTCAGCGGATTCTTGATCGACCGTATTGGCCGCCGCAAAAACATCGTGCTGTTCGCCCTGTGCTGCGTGGTTACCGTGCAGTGCTACGTGTTCCTGCCCCTGACCAATACCCAAATGCTCTTCCTCGGTTTTCCGCTCGGCTTCTTCGCAGCAGGCATTCCGGCCAGCCTCGGCGCACTGTTCAACGAGCTGTACCCGGCGGACGTGCGCGGTGCTGGCGTGGGGTTTTGCTACAACTTTGGCCGAGTGCTCTCGGCGGTATTCCCGTTTCTGGTCGGCCATATGAGTGACTCCATGTCACTGGGCTCGGCCATTGGCATCGACGCCGGGATCGCTTACGGCGTGGCCGTTATTGCGGCCCTTTGCCTGCCGGAAACCCGTGGTCGCAGTCTCGACGCTGCAATCCCCTCCGTCTCGGTGCAAGGCAGCGAAAGCGCCCGAGCGTGATGATCATTACTTGCGATAGATGAAACCCATGTCTGATACCTGTTCAACATCGATCACTGGCATCGACTCCCATGCTCATGTCTTTAGCCGGGGGCTGAAGCTGGCCGCTACACGGCGCTACGCCCCTGACTACGATGCCACGCTCGCGGAGTATCTGAATCACCTGGGCGCCCATGGCTTGAGTCACGGCGTATTGGTGCAGCCGAGCTTTCTGGGCACCGACAATAGCTACCTGCTGGCGGCGCTGAGGCAAGTGCCGGAGCGGTTGCGAGGAGTGGTCGTGCTGGAGCCAGGCGTTAGTCGTGCCCTGTTGAATGACATGGCTCACATCGGCGTGGTCGGCGTTCGTTTGAACCTGATGGACAAGGCGTTACCTGATTTTCGCAGTCGCGCCTGGAAAGAATTTTTCAGCCACATCGCTGACCTTGACTGGCATGTCGAATTGCATCGGGAGGTAAAGGATCTGCCGGCGCTGATCCATCAATTGACGCCGTTCGGTTTGAAGCTGGTGATTGATCACTTTGGTCGGCCGGATGCCAATTCGGGCGTCGATCAGCCAGGGTTTTCCGAGTTGCTGGAATTGGGATCGAGAGGGTCGATCTGGATGAAGGTATCGGGAATCTATCGTTTGGGAGGTACGCCGCAACAAAACCTCAATTTCGCCCGATCGGCATTACCGCTGTTGGAGCAAAGTTTCGGCCGCCACCAACTGGTATGGGGCAGCGACTGGCCACACACGCAGCATGAGAAAAACATCGGTTTCGACACCGTAATCGATCAGCGGCAAGCCCTGGAGTTTTCGATGCAGCTTAGCCATTCGTTGCTCGTGCAAGCACCTCAACGGTTATTCGGTTTTGCACAACGCGAAGGCTGAAGCTCACCCAAGAGCAGCCTATTACAACTACAAGAGAGCGGTTTCCATGAACAAACCATCCAGTACTGACATTGAACAATCGACCATGCGCAAATTGGGGATTCGCCTGATCCCCTTTCTCGTACTGTGTTATTTCATCGCCTACATTGACCGGGTCAATATCGGCTTCGCTGCACTGACCATGAACCAGGACATCGGCCTGACAGCCAGTGCCTTCGGATTCGGCGCCACGCTGTTTTTCGTCGCTTATGTACTGTGCGAAATGCCCAGTAACATGGCCATGGAGCGTTTCGGTGCCCGCCGGTGGATCGCGCGCATCATGATCACCTGGGGCATCGTCGGTTTCTGTTCGGCATTTGCGGTCGGGCCGATATCCTATTCGGTTTCCCGATTCCTCTTGGGTGCAGCCGAAGCCGGCTTCTTTCCCGGCGTCATTCTTTACCTCACGCAATGCATCCCCAAAGCGTACATGGCTCGAATCGTTGCGCTATTCATGGTGGCGATACCACTCTCCAACTTTCTCGGCTCACCGGTATCGGCTCTGCTGTTGCAATTGGACGGTCTGGCCGGATTCAAGGGATGGCAGTGGTTGCTGATGCTTGAAGCCATTCCCGCCATCACCCTGGGATTGCTCGCGCTGAAAGTGTTGCCCAATCGGCCAAGCGAAGCGAAATGGTTGACTCAGCGGGAACAGGATTGGCTAGGCGAGCAACTGACTAACGATAAGGCCGCACGCGAAAGTGGCATTCCTCAGCACGCTCACAGCATCAGTGGCACCCTCAAGGCCGTGTTTACCAACAAATATGTATGGGTGCTTTCGATTATCTACATGGGCAGTTCGGCAACCAGCAACACGCTGTCGTTGTGGATGCCGCAGATCCTGAAATCCTTCCATCTGACCAACATGCAAACAGGTCTGATGAACATGATTCCGTTCGGCATGGCCGCCGCGTTCATGATTTTCTGGGGACTGCGTGCAGACAAGAGCGGGGAGCGGATCAAGAGCACTGCTATTCCGCTGGCCATTACTGCGGTGAGCTTCGCTGCCACGCTGTTCACGGACTCCCTGACCATTACGCTGGTACTGCTGACGCTCGTATTGATGGGTAACTATGCGATCAAGGGGCCGTTCTGGGCACTTTGCTCCGAATCCCTGCCGCCGGCGACGTTGGCCACCGGGATTGCAGCGATCAATACTTTTGCCCACTTGGGTACGGGTGCCATGAGTTCGGTGATCGGTGTACTGCGTGATCAGACCGGGAGCTTTCCAATTGCACTGATGCCGCTCTGCATAGTGACCGCTATCGGCTCGCTATTGGTGTTTCTGATTGGCAAACAGAGCGCTCGTGCGAAGCAAGTCGCTACGGTCGGCAACTGACCGATTGCTTCTGAGGAGGCTCGAAATGGGCGAGCCTCCTTGTTGTGTATGTTCCAGTTTAAGGCCAGTAACATAACGGCCACCCCTTTTCCGGTACCAACGCTTGAACCGGCAGAATACCGATGAATCGTTCTTCAAGGAGATATCCATGACAACAGGGCAGTGTCTTTGCGGGGCTGTACGTTTTTCCCTCGGGGTTGAACCACGATTTTTTTATCGATGCCATTGCAGCCTGTGCCGCAAGCAAACCGGGGTCGGCCATAATCTCGCCACAGTGGTCAAAGCTCGCGACTTTCGATGGGAAGAAGGGCCAGGTGCGATCACCAGTTGGCGCAAATCCAGCGGGTACAGAAATGACTTTTGCTCACGATGTGGCTCGACCGTGCCTAATGCTCTTCGCGAAACGCCTTACTTCTGGATTCCGCTTGGACTTCTCGATGGCAAACTGAGCATGAAGTGTGTTGGAGACTTCTGCACCGATGACGCTATGCCATGGGATGAACAACGCTCGGGAAAAAGTCATTGCTCAACCCCGGACTCACTTGGGTTTCTTCTGCAGGAGCTCCAGGTCGACAATGATTGATTCAGGCGCTTGCCGAGGGCGCGGGCGAGGGTGGACTTGCCGCTACCGGCAGTCTGTCTCCTGTTCATACTGATGAGCAGCAGGCATTTTTGCAGAGTGTGAAGGCGTATCCCTTTTGAGGAACCCGCAACGATGCTCAACAAGTGGCTGGATCCCGCCCTATTGCTGCTGACCACGCTGTCACTGCTGGCGGGTGGCGTTGCGCATTTTGCCCAGCAGCCTGATTGGGCGGCAGTGTGCTGGGCCTTCGGCAGCCTGGTGATGGCTTTTGTGCTGTTGATCGAGATCGTCAGGCGTCTGGCCCGGCACGAGGCTGGGGTGGACTTGATCGCGCTGCTGTCGATCGGCGCGGCGCTGATGCTGGAGCAGATGCTGGTGGCGGCAGTCATTGCCTTGATGCTGGCCACCGGGCGCACCCTGGAGTTTTTCACTGCTCAGCGCGCCGAACGCGAGCTGCGTGCGCTCGTCGAGCGGGCACCGCGCTTTGCCTGGCTGCAGGAGCTGAACGACTTGCGCCAGATACCGGTTGAGCAGATCCAGCCGGGTCAGACACTGCTTGTACGCCTGGGTGAAGTGGTCCCTGTCGACGGCCGTCTACTCAGCCCCACGGCCACTCTGGACGAGTCGGCACTCAGCGGTGAGTCTTTGCCGGTAACCCGCCGGGAAGGCGAGCAAATGCTCAGTGGCGTTGCCAATGTTGGTGCGCCGATCCTGCTAATGGCGACGCAGACGGCGGCGCAGAGTACGTACGCCGGGATAGTGCGGCTGGCCGAGACAGCACGACGCTCGCGCGCGCCTTTCGTGCGTCTGGCCGACCGTTACGCCTTGCTCTTCATTCCGCTGACTTTGCTGATTGCCGGGCTGGCCTGGCAATTGAGTGGAGATCCTGTGCGGGCTCTGGCAGTTCTGGTAGTGGCAACGCCCTGTCCTTTGATCCTGGCGGTGCCGATCGCCATCATGTCAGGTATCTCGAAGGCGGCGCGGCGCGGCATCCTTATCAAGGACGGCGCCACCCTGGAAGCGCTGGCAGGGAGCAAACAGCTGTTTCTCGACAAGACCGGCACCTTGACCTGTGGGCACGCCCGTTTGCAGTCGGTTGAGGTCAATGGCCAGGTCGATCCACACCATCTGCTTGGCTTGGCCGCTTCGTTGGCGCAGGCCTCGGTGCACCCCATCTCCCAGGCCATCGTCGAAGCGGCGCGCCAACGCCGATTGCCGCTCAGCGCCCCGCAAGAGGTTGAAGAAAGTCCGGGCTCCGGTCTTTGTGGGCTGATCGATGGTCAGCGGGTGCGCCTCGGTACACTGTCTTTTGCTCATGCAGAGGCGTCTGTCAGCACTTGGGCCGCAGCAATGCTGCGCCACATGGACTACTTGGCCTGCGGTGGAAGCTTCATTGAAGTGGATGGGGTTCTCGCGGGTCTGCTGATCTTCTCGGACAGCCTGCGTCGGGAAACCCCGCAAACCCTTCGCCGGCTGCGCAACAGCGGTATCGAGCGGATTGTCATGCTCACGGGTGATCGCCCGGAAACTGCCGAAATGATTGCTCTGTCCGCCGGCATCGACGAGCTGCGTGCCGGGTTGACCCCGGAGGACAAGGTGCGCGCGGTACAGGAGGGCTGCACGCGCGCCAGCACGCTGATGGTCGGCGACGGCATCAACGATGCACCCGCACTCGCGGCGGCCACCGTCGGCGTGGCCATGGGGGCCAGTGGTGCCACTGCCTCTGCACAAGCGGCGGGTGTTGTGCTGCTGGTGGATCGCCTGGATCGTCTGGTCGAGGCGCTGGAGATTGCCCGCCGTACCCGCCATATCGCCCGGCAAGGCGTGCTGGCCGGCATGGGGCTGTCACTGCTGGCCATGACCGTGGCCGCCCTCGGTTACCTGCCGCCGCTCGCCGGCGCCGTGGTTCAGGAAGTCATCGACGTGCTCATCATCATTAATGCTCTGCGTGCATTGGGGCCATTCCCAGTACTGGGCCAACGACGACTGGCCGGCGAACAGATCGATCGCCTGCAAGACGAACACCGCCAACTCACCAGCGTGTTGAGTGATCTGCATCAACTGGCCGGCGATTTCGCCCGGCGTCCGCTTGAGCAAGCGCGGACCGATCTGCTGGAACTGGTCGAAAAGCTGCAAGTCTCGCTAGCCAGCCATGAACGCGACGATGAAAACACACTGTACCCGCTGCTGACCCGAAGCATGCCGGGCGAGGACCCCTTGTCGGCACTGAGCCACGGACACCGCGAGATTTTTCGCTGTATCCATTTGCTGGCGCGCATGAGCAGCGACTTCAGTGCCGACCCGACCTCTGTTCCTGTCGAAGAGATTCAGCATCAGTTAATTCGCCTGGATACCCTCGTGCAGCTGCACTTCGATCAGGAGGAGGAACTGTTCCGCTACCTTGATAGGCGCTAAAGAGCCTGCGGGACATTGTTCAAATGATTCCGGAGCATTCTTGAGTAATCCTTGATCCGGGCATTTCCCACTGCTCAGCTTGGGCTCGGTGTCGCTGGTTTAAGGGGTAAGTGGATGACGGTTTCTGGCCGATTCTGTTGAAAAAGTCGGTTTGCCCAAAACGCTCGAATATTGATGGGTGAAAACACCTCTTTTGCACGCTGCTACGTGAAATCAGAGTCCGGAAGCCTCTGCCCAAAGTAAAGATTTCAATCTCGAACGCGTACTTTATTGATGCGCAAACCATGGCCGACTTTTTCAACAGAATCGACCCAAACCAGTCATTCAAGACAGGCAGAAAACGGCCCAAATCTTCCCGTCACAACAGACCGGAAATGGCCCAAAGCTCTCATCGTAAATCCACAAAAGGAGGGTATGGTTTTCGCTATTTTTCAGCGTCGCGCAGACAGCTGTTGCGGCGCCAAAAATGCATCGTGGAAATAGTTACGAAACGCCTGCATTGCCGGGCTGAATTCGCGCTCGCGATGCCACGCCAGTCCGACACTCATCGGCGTCACCTTGTCGGTGACTGTCAGCGTTTCGATGCGTTTTCCTTCCAGTGACCAGGGGCGGTGCACCAAGTCCGAGAGGATTGCCACGCCGCTGCCATTGGCGACCATGCTGCGCACCGCTTCGACTGAACTGGTGCGCACCCGCACGTTTGGCTGCTGTCGCGCGTGTTCCCAGTAGCGCATGGCACTTTGTTCGGCTTCGTCGACGGTCAGCAGAATGTAAGGTTCCTTCGCAACGTCGGCGAGGCTGACTGCCGAACGCTCGCACAGGGGATGGCGGCTGGGCAGCCATAACCGGCGCTCGGAATTGAAGAGAATCTCCGAGACGATGTCCGAGTGAGTGAGGTTCGCGGTGAGCACCACGGCCATGTCGAATCGACCTTCCAGCAGGCCTTGTTCGATGGCTTGCCGTTCTTGTTCGTGGACTTCGATGGCCACGTCCGGATGCCAGTGTTCCAGGCGTTGCAGATGGTGCGGCAGAAAGTAGCCGATCACCGTATAGCTGGCGGCCAGTCGTAACAGGCCGCTGGCGCGAACGTCGGGCAGCGGGCTGTTCAATGCGTCGTCGACGCTGTGCAGAATCACATAGGCCCTGTTCAGAAAGTGCCGTCCGGCATCGGTCAGGCTCATGCCCTGAGCCGAGCGCTGGAACAACAGCGTGCCAAGCATGCCTTCCAGTTCCTTGATCGCAGTGGTCACTGCCGACTGGGAAATATTCAGATGAATCGCCGCTTGGGAGATTTGCCCGATCTCGGCGGTGGCGACGAAATAGCGGACCTGGCGCAGGGTCAGTGACATGGGCACTCCGGATGACGAGGTATCTGTTTTTCAGAAGATACCCTATCTGTTAATGGATCTTCCCAAGGGGTTGGCCGGAATTTAACGTGGTCTGCATGAAGTCACAAGCGTCAGGAGCAAGTGTTATGCAGGCAGTAGATTTCAACTCGGACATGGGCGAAGGCTTCGGCCCATGGACCATCGGTGATGGCGTCGACAGTGAACTGATGGCTTATATCAGTTCGGCCAATATCGCCACCGGTTTTCATGCCGGCGACCCCGGCACCATGCGTCGTACCATCGAACAGGCCAAGCGCCTGGGCGTGGCCATCGGCGCGCATCCGGGGTTTCGCGACCTGGTCGGTTTCGGCCGCCGGCACATTAATGCACCGGCCCAGGAGCTGGTGGACGACATGCTCTATCAGTTGGGTGCCCTGCGTGAACTCGCCCGGGTTCAAGGCGTGGCCCTGCAACACATCAAACCCCACGGCGCGCTCTACATGCACCTGGCACGGGACGAGGAAGCCGCCCGTTTGCTGGTGGAAAACCTCCAGCGCCTGGAGCCTGAGTTGCTGCTGTATTGCATGCCTGATTCAGTGATCTGGCGTGTCGCCAAGGAACTTGGCCAACCGGTGATCCGCGAGTTCTACGCCGACCGCGAGTACGACCTCAGCGGTTCCATCGTATTCACCCGCAACGTGCGGGCTTACGACCCAGCCCAGGTGGCTGCGCGGGTGCTGCGTGCCTGCCAGGAAGGCGTGGTGCGCACGGTCGAGGGTCAGGACCTGGCGATCGAATTCGATTCGATCTGTTTGCACAGCGACACACCGGGCGCGCTGGCATTGGTCGAAGCCACGCGTAACGCGCTCGATGGCGCCGGGATTCAGGTTCGCGCACCGCGCTGATGCCGGACGAAACACCTGGCACACAGACGCCAGGGTTTGAACACCGATTCATTTTTGCCTGCCTTTCTACAACTATTCCAAGAGGAACAGACATGGCCGAACACACTGTAATCACCCCATTGCCCGGGACCTTCTACCGCAAAGCCACTCCCGAATCGGCGAACTTCGTCGAGGTGGGCGCGCAGGTCAGCGCCGACACGGTGATCGGCCTGATCGAAGTCATGAAGCAGTTTTCCGAACTGACCGCCGGGACGGCCGGTCGCCTCAGCGCATTCCTGGTAGAAGACGGTGATCCGGTGGAGCCGGGTCAGGTCATTGCAACTCTCGACGAGGAGTGAGGGCGCGATCATGACTCAAGGCATTCGTAAATTACTGATCGCCAACCGTGGCGAAATTGCCGTTCGGATTATCCGTGCCGCCAAAGTACTGGGGATTCCCACCGTTGCTGCATGCAGCGAAGCGGACGTCGATTCCCAGGCCGCGCGCATGGCCGATGAAGTCCACATCCTCGGCCCGGCCCGTGCCGACAAAAGCTACCTCAACGTCGAGGCGCTGTTGGGTGCCCTGAAAGCCACCGGCGCCAACGCGGTTCACCCCGGTTATGGCTTTCTCTCGGAGAACGCCGACTTTGCTGAAGCTGTCCTTGCTGCTGGCGCTATTTTTGTCGGCCCGAGCCCGGAGACGATCCGGCGCATGGGCGACAAGGCCGAAGCTCGACGCACCGCACAGGAAGCGGGCGTGCCCGTGGTGCCCGGTTCGCCCGGTGAACTGTTCGATGTCGAATCGGCGCTCAAGGCCGCCGAAGCCGTTGGCTTTCCTCTGTTGATCAAAGCCTCGGCCGGCGGTGGCGGGCGCGGTATTCGTCTGGCGGAAAACGCCGAACAACTGGCTGAAGAGTTCCCCCGGTCCCAGCGCGAAGCCCAAGCTGCGTTCGGCAACGGCGCGGTGTATCTGGAGCGCTTCATCAGCCGGGCACGGCACATCGAAGTGCAGGTGTTGGGCGACGGTCAGCACGCTGTACATTTGTTCGAACGCGAGTGCTCGTTGCAACGTCGGCGGCAGAAAATCTTCGAAGAAGCGCCGTCGCCGGTACTCAGTCAGCAGCAACGCGAGACACTCTGCGCCAGCGCCGTGCGCCTGACCGAATCCCTTGGCTATAAGGGCGCCGGGACCTTGGAATACCTGTATGACGACGTGACGGGCGAGTTCTTCTTTATTGAGATGAACACGCGGATTCAGGTGGAGCACCCAGTGAGCGAACTGATCACCGGCATCGATCTGGTCCAGGCCATGTTGCGCATTGCTGGCGGCGAGCCGTTGGGCTTCAAGCAAAGTGATATTCAGCTCAATGGCGCTGCGTTGCAAATGCGCCTGAACGCCGAAGACCCAGCGCGGGATTTCTTCCCCAGCCCGGGCCTGGTCGAGGAACTGATCTGGCCGCACGGTGAAGGCATTCGCGTAGATACTCATCTGTATCAAGGCTATCGCGTGCCGCCGTACTATGACTCGTTGCTAGCCAAGCTGATCGTTCACGGTGCTGATCGCGCCGAAGCCTTGGCCCGTGCGCGGGTTGCGGTGAAGCAAACCACGCTCACGGGCATGGCCAGCACCTTATCGTTGCACGGCGAATTGCTGGAACAACCGTGGCTGCACAGCGCCGACTTCCACACCGGCACCCTGGAAACCTGGCTGGCCGAGCGCCGCCTCGGAGGTGAAGCGTGAGCAATCCCATCCGCTACAGCTTTGGCGCCGATGAGCATTTGTTTGCCGAAGTCAGTGATAGCATGTCTCTGGAAGCGTTTTTCAAAGGCATGGCGGTCACCCGCGCGGTAGAACGGCTGGCGCTGGATGGCGTGCTCGATGTGTGCCTGGCCAACGCGTCATTCCAGATTCGTTTTGACCCGGACCGTATCGCGCCTCATACCTTGCTCGAAGCCGTGAAAGGCGCAGAAGCCGAGGCAGTCGCCGAGCGCACCTTGCAGACCCGGATCATCGAAATTCCGGTGCTCTACAACGATCCCTGGACCCATGAGACCCTGATGCGTTTTCGCGATCGCCATCAGGACCCGAGCGCCACGGACCTGGAGTACGCCGCGCGGATCAACGGCCTGGCAGACGTCGATGCGTTCATCGCCGCCCACAGTGGCGCGCCGTGGTTCGTCTCGATGGTCGGCTTCGTCGCCGGGCTACCGTTCATGTTCCAGATGGTTGAGCGTGAACGTCAGTTGCAGGTGCCCAAGTACCTGCGCCCACGTACCGACACCCCGAAATTGACCCTCGGCCACGGCGGTTGCTTTGGCTGCATCTACTCGGTGCGCGGTGCCGGTGGTTATCAGATGTTTGGCGTCACCCCGGCACCGATCTACGACCCGCAGCAGAACCTCGCGTACCTGAAAGAGCACATGGTGTTTTTCCGGCCGGGTGACATCGTGCAGTTCAAACCGATGGACCGTGAGGCCTATGACCAAGCGGTGGCCGAAGTGGAAGTAGGGCGCTTTGATCTGAGGATTCGTCCGGTAGAGTTTTCGCTGGATGCGTTTCTGGCCGACCCCGTCGGCTATCCCAAGTCGCTGCAGGAGGTGTTGGCATGATCAAGGTACTCAAACCCGGTCTCGCCACTTCGGTACAGGACCAGGGCCGTGAAGGTTATTACCACTTGGGCATTCCGCCCTCCGGTGCGCTCGATCAATACGCCCTCAGTGCGGCCAATCAACTGGTCGGTAATCCGGCAGGTTCGGCGGCATTGGAATGCACGCTACTGGGGCCTGAGCTGGAATTTCAGCAGGATGCGCTGGTGGCGGTCTGCGGCGCGCACATGACGCCACGTGTTGATGGAGTGGAAATGCACCACGACACGGCGTTCACAGTGAAGGCCGGGCAAGTGCTGCGTTTTGACTTTCCGAAGGCCGGTGCCCGTGCCTATTTGGCGGTGGCAGGTGGCATTGATGTACCCATCGTACTCGGCAGTCGTTCGACGTATGCGCTCGGTGCACTGGGCGGTTTTCAGGGGCGTCGCCTGATCGCTGGCGACGATTTGCCGGTGGGCGTTGCCAGCGGCAAGAGCCGCGCCGGGGCCAGTTTGCCCATGGCGTTACGGCAATCATTGGGTGGCGAAATCACCCTGCGGGTGGTGCCAGGTTTGTACTACCACCGCTTGACCGAATCGGCGGCGAAGAGCTTTTTCGCCGAGCCGTGGACGGTCGGTTCGGAAGCCGACCGCATCGGCTATCGCTTCAAGGGCGGCAGCGCGCTGAGCTTTCAGCCCCGGGAGCAGCCGTTCGGTGCCGGTTCCGATCCGTCGAACATCGTCGACAGTTGCTACCCGATCGGCTCGATCCAGGTGCCCGCCGGGCTCGAACCCATCGTGCTGCACCGTGATGCGGTGTCCGGTGGCGGCTACGCGATGATTGGCACGGTGATCAGCGCCGACCTCGATTTGATCGGCCAGATGCAACCCAACCAGAAGGCCCGCTTTGTCGCGGTAACCCTCGAAGAGGCGCTGGAAGCGCGACGTTCCTATAAGAAAAAACTCAGCTGCCTGAGCAAGCTGTTCCCTTCCTGATTCTGCCCGCCGTCTAGCGCGGGCCATGCCAAACGGTACGCCAACGCCGCACTTCGGTGCGGTGACGGCTGCCCGCGCTTCAACCTTTGACTGGTTCTGGAGTTCACACATATGGCTGCTTTATCGCAATCGAGTCAAACCGGGCAAGACCCGGCCCATCATCCCGTTCCACCCGAAGCACGCATGGGCCGATTGTCCCTGACCATGGCTTGGTGGGCGGTGTGCAGTGCGATGTTTTACATCGTGGTCGGCGCTTCACTGGCGTTGTCATACGGTGCCCGAAATGCACTGATCGGGATGGTCCTGTCGGTGATCAGTTATGGGCTGGTCAACGGTGTGCTCAGTCGATTCGCCATCCGCAGCGGTTTGTCAGTGGCGTTGTTTTCACGGCTGTTGTTCGGCAGCACTGGGGCGTGCCTGGCAACTTTGATCTTCTTCTCGACGGCGATCTATTACGCCGTGTTCGAAGGCTCGGTGATTGCCGTTGCGCTCCATCATCTGTACCCCGAACTGCTCTATCCGCTGGCCGCACAAATCGTAGTGCTGTACAGCGTACCGATGATCCTGGGCAGCGTGCAGCACTGGCTGGACAAGCTTAACGGCGTGTTACTGCCAGTGTATCTGGGCGGCTTGCTGGTAGCGGTGGGGTTGTCGATCAGCCGTTATGGCTACCAGCCGCAATGGCTGGACTTCGGCCCGGCAACGCCCAGTGCATTTGGCTGGTGGGACTGCTTTGTCGCTTACATGGGTGTCTGGGTGCTGATGCTGTTCACCTTTGACTATGCGCGCTTCGGCAAGCCTGAGGACGCCGGTTATCACGGTCGCTGGAACTTCGGCATGCCGTTCTATGCGGTGACGTTTCTGCTCAATGGTGCAGCCGGCATCTATCTGGTCAGCAGCATTCCCCATGACGGCGCGTTGAACGAAGTGTCGGTGGTGATGGCGATTCTGCAGTTGATGGGCTTGTGGGGATTGCTGTTTGTCTGGGCCACGCAAACCCGGATCAACACCGCCAACTATTACTTGGCGACCCTGAACATGCAGGCGTTCTTTGCACGCTTTGGCATACGCGGTTCGTACTTGATGTGGGCGCTGACGGTTGGGGTGATCGTGTACGGCCTGATGCTCGCGGACGTGTTTACTTACATACTTAAAGCGTTGGCCTATCAGGGGATTTTCGTGGTGGCCTGGGTGGGTGTGGCGTTGGCGCAGATTGTCTACGGACGCGGTGACGTGGCAGCGCTCGAACGGGTGGCCGCGTTTAACCCGGTGGGCTTGACGGCCTGGTTTGGCGCCACCGCATTGGGTCTTGCGTTGATGTTTTCCGGCGGCGGCCTGAGCAGCTTTTCCGCGCCATCTACCGTGATAGTTGCATTTGCCTTGCAAGCAGGCTTATCCCATCGAAGCCGGTTGCGGTTAAGGTTGGCAGAGTAGAGTTTTGCAGTCACTCATCCCGTACCCGCCTGCTCTAACAAGGTAGAGCGGGCAATGGGAAGCTCATTTCGAATTCGCTGATGGGTATTCCAGTGACTGCTTTTGGCTGTGGATTCAACCGGTCATTCGTGACACGCAGAAAACGGCCGAAGGACGACCCGGTAGGGCAGACCTGCGCCATAAATCGCACGTTGCCGCACAGGCAATCACCGCTGAATCGGTCCATGCGGCGTTTCGTTTGAAATCAAGCGGCCGGAGTGTCAGCCGACTAACCCGCAAGTGCCGCTTCAATTGCCGCGACGTCGATCTTGGTCATTGTCATCATGGCGTCGAAAGCGCGCTTGGCCGCCGCTCGATCAGGGTTGGTTATCGCGGCGCTCAGGACCCGGGGCGTGATCTGCCACGACAGGCCCCACTTGTCCTTGCACCAGCCACATACGCTTTCCTGGCCACCGTTTGTGACAATCGCGTTCCACAAGCGGTCAGTTTCGGCCTGGTCGTCGGTCGCCACCTGGAATGAAAAAGCCTCGTTGTGCTTGATCCCCGGCCCTCCGTTCAACCCGAGGCAAGGGATGCCCATCACCGTGAACTCGACCGTTATCACATCGCCTTGCTTACCCGCCGGATAGTCGCCAGGCGCGTGATGGACGGCGACGACCGCGCTGTCCGGGAATGTCCGGGCGTAGAACTCTGCAGCCTCCTGCGCAGTGCCGTCGTACCAGAGGCAAATCGTGTTTTTGCTGACCATTTTGCTTCTCCAGAATCAGGTCTGATACGTTCATTCCAGCCGCGTAGTCAGCCGGGCTGAACGTTGGCAAATCAACAGGCAAACCCCAAGTATTGTTCAAAGCGCTGATTTTTCAAAAATCGGCCAAAGGAGATTTTGATGGCCACGGCACATGTTTTCATTGCCACCAGCCTGGATGGTTTCATCGCCCGACCTGATGGTGACATCGACTGGCTGTTGCAGCGCGATGATCCGACTGAAGATCATGGCTACTCAGCCTTCATCGCCGATAAGGATGTGATCGTGATGGGGCGGGGAAGCTATGAGAAGGCGTTGACCTTCGACACATGGTTCTACGACCGGCCCGTCGTGGTGCTGTCTGAACAGCTGGCCGATTCGGCGGTGCCCGAGGCACTGACGGGCAAGTTGCGTTTCTCCAACCTCAAACCCAGGGACTTGATGGAAGAAATGGCGAGGCAAGGCGTGCGTCGGGTCTATGTCGATGGCGGGCAGTTGGTGCAGTCATTCCTGCGCGAAGGGTTAGTCGCCGATATGGTGATTACCACTGTTCCTGTGCTGATCGGGTCGGGAAGGCCATTATTCGGGGCTCTTGAGCAGGACATTGATTTGAAACTGGTATCAAGCCGCTGCTTTCCTTCGGGGTTGGTGCAGTCTACTTATCGGTTGAACCTATGACCCGCTTGCGTGGATGTCCGATCCAAGAGCAATCGATTCAGTCCTAGGAAATACCTACAAACATCAGGTGCTCAAGAGAATTCTCCGACAGCTTTTCAAGGTTGCCGGGTGGGAAGGTGAATGGATAACCTCCGGGTGTCGCTGCCAATTCAGCGACCGGGCGTCGCGGCCTGGACCAATCAAGGCTCCCACTTACTTCAAGGAGCTTCATCATGCACAAGATCACTCCTGATCTCGCAGAAACCCCAAGCACTTCCCCTTACGCTTCCACCGACTCCAAAAAACTCCACGACGCCGCCGAGCGGGCGCTGGATCATTACCTCAAGCCGCCGTTCGACAAGGGCAACCTGCCCGATAAACGTCCCTCCAACATCTTTGCAGTCATCCCCGATCTGGATAACGAAACCCTGCTGGCCCACGCCTCGGAAACCCTGGCGTCGCTGAATGTACTGGCCAGCGATCTGGCGTTCGAGCTGGAGGGCACGCGCCGGCATGTGGCGTTGGCGATTCAGCAGATGATTTCATTGGGGGAGTTGTTGGTGAATCGGGCGCTGGATAATTACGATCAGCCAGAGGCGCCGTAGTACCGCGTTGTAGCGAGGCGGCTTGCCCCGTCGGCCGGTCTGCGTTGGTTCGCGACCGGTCGGTGGGTTCAGTGCCGGCGCGGTTGCCGGCGTTGTGCCATGGAGCTTATTTCACGGCGTAAAACTTGCGGACATACCGGGTGCTTTGCCAGGCGCACGGTGCGCCTTGCGGTACGAACACGGTGTCGCCGGTGTTGACTGTCAGGCTTGTACCATCGGCTGCCCGCAGGGTGACGCTGCCTTCGATCAGGTGCATCAGCTCGTTGAGTTTATGCGGCCGGCCATGGCGTTCGTAGGGGGTCGAATCCCAGACGCCGACGCGCAGGTCGGTGGTGCTGTCTTCGAAGGCATTGCGTGCGCGGCACTGCGGGGTAGGCCCGATCAGTATTTGTGGTTCCGGCGCGGCCGAAGGGGAGAGCATCGCTAGCGGGTCCAGCGCTGTCAGCCCGGGTGTCGGTTCAGCGCTGGGGCTGGTGACGGCGCAGAATGCCCAGCACGTATCGGCTTGCGCCTCGATTCGCAGCGTGGTCCCACGACCGATGACCGCACTGGCACCGATCCCCAGTTCCAGCGTCTGGCCTTGGGATTGCAGCACGACGTGGCCAGCGTGGACCACGATCACTTCGGTGTGCGGGAAGTCATTGATATCGAGTGATTTGCTTGTGTTCACGGTCCCGGCGCAGATGCCATCGGGCCCGGTGTAGGCGACTTGCCGGTGTTCCCTGAAGGGGTCGGCAACGCTCAAGGACGTTGCCTTGAAAGACGTGGCGACACGGCTTCCGTCAGCGCGAGCCAACAGCAGGACGGTAGGTTGAGACATGCGGGTGACGCTCCATGCAAATGGGGTGTGGAGGGTGTTGGAGAGCAGCTGCTGTTTTGCGCGCAGCTGTCAGCCAATGGCCTGGGTGACGAGCGCGAACTGTCGGACGCCGTTGACCGCTTGCGGCGGTGTGCCCCGTGCCATTTGCGCCACGGTATCGACCTGCTTGAGACCGACCGAGTCCAGCCATTCGCTCAAGCCACTGTCCGCCGGAATGTCGATGCGCACGAAGGCCTCTGGTACGTGGGCCAGCAATACGGCGATCAGGTGTTTGGCCTGTTCGATGTTCTCGGCGACCACCGGGCCAAGGCCGCGACCACGGCCATAAGGGCGCAACAGGGCGAAGGCGCGCACTTGGCCATCGCGCTCGATGACAGCCGAATGCTCGACCACATCGAACAGATCGTTGAGCACCGTTTGCCGGTCCAGCCCGGTGCCCGCATTGGCCAGTTCCAGTACGCGGGCCTTATCGGCCTCACGCAGCGGGCGACAGCTTTCACCGTCGGCCAGCGGCACAGGTGCAACGGCTTGCGCCAGGCCCTGGTGTTGCTGAATCCGCCCGAACTCGACAAAGCCCTGACTCGCGTAAAGCGGCGCACCGGCAAGGGTCGCGTTGAGTACCGGGGTGCGTGACTGGCACGCATCAAGTGCCTGTTCCATCAACTTGCGACCGATGCCCTTGCCTTGATAGTCGTCGCTGACGATCACCAGGCCGATGGTGGCGAAATCGCCTTGGGGGCAGGCGAACGCGGTGCCGATCAGACGCTCGCCATCGAGTGCCACAAAGCCATCGCTGAGGCGCAACACCATGGCCCAGTCGTCCAGGCGATGGGGCCACTTCAATTGCACGGACAAGGCATGGGCCGAGGGCAGGTCGGCGGTCGTCATCGGGCGATAGACATAAGCAGAAGGGTGCGGGGCGGACATGGCGAGTCTCCGTTGGACAGTGTGCGCAATCAACCGGCTGTGCGGCGCGATGGTGCCTGTATCCCATCTGCGCGAAGACCTGACAAGAGGGGCTGGAACATTCGGCAGATTCCGCACGCCCGGGGCCACAAGACCACACTTACTACTTAATTGCCCGGCAAGGTCGGCAGCAAATGCTTGGGCTTTTTTTCTACGATGGAGGCCTGAGTTCACGACTCGCCGTCCCTTTTCTGGAGAGCTCCATGGATAGCTTCGATCCTCGCCTTATCGCTGTGCGCAGCGCTCATTTCATTGCCGGTAAATACCGCGATGCTCAACCGGGGCTTGAGGTGGTGCGGCCGTCGGATGGCCAGGTCTATGCCCAGTTGCCGATTGCCGATGCCGACCTGGTGGATGAAGCGGTCAACGATGCCTGGCAGGCGTTCAATCGCAGCGATTGGGCCAGTCGCCCGCCTCGGGAGCGGGCGCGGGTCATGCGCCGTTGGGCCGATCTGATCGAAGCTGACGCCGCTGTCCTGGCGCCGCTGGAAGCGGTGGGTTCGACCCGTCCCCATAAAGATGTGATCGCCTGGGATATTCCCTACGTCGCCGAGGGCATTCGGTTCTTTGCCGAACTGGCGGACAAGCATGGCGGTCATGTGGCCGCCACCCAGACCGATCGACTGGGCATGCAGATCGCCGAACCTTACGGTGTGATTGCTGCCATTGCGCCGTGGAATTTCCCGTTGAGCATGGCTTCGTGGAAAGTCGCGCCGGCGCTGGCTGCAGGCAATGCCGTGGTGCTCAAGCCTTCGGAGCTGACGCCGTTCTCGAGTCTGCGCTTTGCCGAGCTGGCGTTGCAGGCGGGCATGCCGGCGGGGATCTTCAACGTGATTCAGGGCGATGGTCGCGTTACGGGCGATGCCTTGTGCCGTCATCCGCGAGTGGGCAAGGTGACCTTTACCGGTTCCACCGCGACCGGCTCGAGCATCATGTCCACCTGTGCGCTGGTCGGTCCGAAACCAGTCACCCTGGAACTCGGCGGCAAGAGCCCGCAACTGGTCTTCGCCGATGTGCCGGATGTCGCCAAAACCGCTCGCACGGTGGCCATGGCCATTACCGGTAATGCCGGGCAGGTGTGCGTGTCCGGGTCTCGACTGTTGATCCAGCGTTCGATCATGGAACCGTTTATCGCCCACTTGCAGGCGTATTTCGAGGAGCTGCGCCCCGGTCCGACCTGGTCGTCCGAGAGCACGCTGTCGCCGATCATTTCCCGGCTGCAGGCCAGTCGCATTGATGGCATCGTCCAGCGCTCGCGTCAGGCCGGCGCCGAAGTGCTGACCGGTGGCGGGCTGTTCGAAGGTCTTGGTGGCGCCTATTACCAGCCGACTTTGCTGACCGGCCTGGACCACCAGAACCCGGCGATCTGCGAAGAAATCTTCGGCCCGGTGCTGACGGTGCAGGCGTTCGATGATGAAGAGCAGGCGCTGAGCCTGGCGGCGCATGCGACTTACGGTCTGGCGGCGGGTGTGCACACGGCCGACATCAACCGTGCCTTGCGTCTGGTTCGGCGCCTGGAAGCAGGGACGGTGTGGGTCAATCGTTACGGACGCAGTAACGACTACATCCTGCCGACCGGTGGCTACAAACGCTCCGGCATTGGCAAGGACCTGGGGCGCGAAGCGTTCGAAGCCAATTTGCGTTTCAAGAGTGTGCTGATCGATATCGTTCAATAACACGCGAACCCCTGTGGGAGCGAGCCTGCTCGCGATGAGGCCAGTCCACTCAACATCAATGTCGCCCGTCAGACCGCTATCGCGAGCAGGCTCGCTCCCACAGGTCCTATACAACCTCCGGATCTTCAACACGCTTTAATCAGCACCCAAACGGGCGCTTCCTCAGGGAAGCGCCCGTTTTCGTTCTGCTTGGCGCAGGTTCTGCGGTCAATCCGTTTGCGCTTGAGCCTTGCGGCGTTATAAAGGCCCATAAGGGCGCATGAATACGGGGTTTGCCCAAGGCTGGAGCGACCCGCAAAGTCTGCTGAGGGGGGGCGCTAAAACGGTGGTTTGTATCGAGCAGAGGTCGCTTTTAACGCCATCTGCTGATTTCACGGTGGTGTAATGACGGTGTGCTGCAGCGTTGCATCACGGCTCCCGGAACGGAGCGAATGCTTGTCACGCCATGACCTCAACGAACTTCAGGACCGCACTCAATGAGCTTTCTTCGCCCCAAATTCATTACGTTCGACTGCTACGGTACGCTGACCAATTTCCACATGGGTACGATGACTCGCGAGTTGTTCGCCGATCGCGTGGTGCCCGAGCAGATGGAGCAGTTCGTCAGGGACTTCTCGGCCTATCGCCTGGACCAGGTCATGGGTGACTGGAGGCCGTATGACGAAATCCTCAAGACCGCGCTGGCGCGGACCTGCAAGCGTTGGGGTATTGAATACCGTGACGAAGGCCAGCTGTATTACGACGCCGTGCCGACCTGGGGTCCGCACCCGGACGTACCGGCCGGCCTGTCGAAAATCGCCGACAAGATCCCGCTGGTGATTTTCTCCAACGCCAGCAACAGCCAGATCATGTCCAACGTCGACAAGCTCGGCGCACCGTTTCACAAAGTTTTTACCGCCGAACAGGCACAAGCCTACAAACCGCGCCTGGCCGCGTTCGAGTTCATGCTCGACAACCTCAATTGCGGGCCGGAAGACATCTTGCATGTGTCGTCGAGCTTCCGTTACGACCTGATGCCGGCCCACGACATGAAGATCAAGAACAAGGCTTTCGTCGCCCGTGGTCACGAAGTCCCGGCCAACGCTTTCTACGAGTACCGGCAGATCACCGACATCGGCGGGCTGGCCGCGCTGGTCGGTCTCTGAGTCGTGTTCGTAACGGCACTCTTCACGGCAGCATAAGGGGTTAGACATGGGCAGTGAATCCTACTGGCTCGACACTGCACCGGCGTTCACCGGTGCTCAGACCGGCGCGTTGCCCGGGCAGGTCGACGTGGCCATTGTCGGGGGTGGTTTCACCGGCCTGGCGGCAGCTCGGGCGCTGGCCTTGAAGGGCGCCAGCGTGGCAGTGCTGGAAGCCGGCAGGGTGATCGGCGAAGCCTCGGGTCGCAACGGCGGTCAGTGCAATACCGGCGTGGCCCAGGATTACGCCGGCCTGAGCGCCAGCCTCGGCGCGGACAAGGCTCGGGCTTATTACAAGGCTTACGAGAGTGCCGTGCACAGCGTGGTGTCGCTGGTGGAGCAGGAGCAGATCGCCTGCGACCTCAAGCGTAACGGCAAGCTCAAGCTGGCCGCCAAGCCGATGCACTACGAGGGCCTGGCGCGGACTTGCGAGTTGATTCGCCGGGAGGTCGATGCCGATGTCGAGTTGCTGACCGCCGAACAGATCCGCGCTGAAGTCGACTCGGCCCAGTTCCACGGAGGATTGCTGCAGCGTAACGGTGTGCAGATGCATGTCGGGCGCTTCGGCGTCGGTCTGGCCGAAGCGGCGGCACGGCACGGTGCGTTGATCTATCAAGACACGCCGGTGACGGACTGGAAAGCCCAGGCTGGTGGCTATCAGGTCAACACCGCCAAGGGTTCGCTGCACGCCGGGCAGGTGCTGCTGGCGACGGGCGCCTGTCAGCACGGCGGGTTGGGTTGGTATCGGCGGCGGATCGTGCCGGTGGGCAGTTTCGTGATCGCCACCGAGGTCCTTCCCCAGAGCCTGATCGACCAGTTGTTGCCTGGCCGGCGAGCCTATGTCACCAGCCGGATGATCGGTAACTACTTCCGCCTGACCCCGGACAACCGCCTGCTGTTTGGCGGCCGTGCGCGGTTTGCCATGTCCGACAGCGTCTCCGATGCCAAGAGCGGCAAGGTGCTGCGTGCGGCGATGGTGCAGATGTTCCCGGCGTTGGCCACGGTGAAGATCGATTACTGCTGGGGCGGGCTGGTGGACATGACCTCCGACCGGTTGCCCCGTGCCGGCCAGCACGGCGGGGTTTATCACTCCATGGGCTACAGCGGCCATGGGGTGCAGATGTCGGTGCACATGGGCCAGGTGATGGCCGAAGTGATGGCCGGCAAGGTCGAGGCCAATCCCTGGCGCGAACTCGACTGGCCGGCGATTCCCGGGCATTTCGGCAAGCCGTGGTTCCTGCCGCTGGTGGGCGCTTATTACCGGTTCCAGGACTATTTGCATTGAGTTGATGTTGTGGCTTTACCGTCGTTTGCGTTTCCAGGACGTTCCGGTCAACCGGAACACTCGAGCCTTCTCTTTATCGACAGGTACAACTGATATGACTGATAACAAGATCGACTCCAAACTGATCTCCGGCCAGGAAAGCCTGAGAGTCTTCGAAGGCCTCAATCGCGGCATGTCGCGCCGCAACGCGTTGCAATTGCTCGGTGTCGCCGGGGTGGCTGCAGCGGGCGCCGGCAGCCTGTTCGGCGCCGCCGGCAAACTGTTCGCCGACGAAGCCGCGAGCCCTGGCAAAGGCAAGCCGGGCGGGCGGATTCGCGTCGCCGGCATGTCCAGCTCCACCGCCGATACCCTGGACCCGGCCAAGGGTGCGCTGTCCACCGACTACGTGCGCCACTATATGTTCTACAACGGCCTGACCCGTTTCGACAGCCACCTGGTGCCGCAACTGGAGCTGGCCGAGCGCATCGACAACACCGATGCCACGCTGTGGACCATTACCTTGCGCAAGGACGTGACCTTCCACAACGGCAAAACCCTGAGCGCCGCCGACGTGGTGTTCTCGCTGTCGCGACACAAGGACCCGCTGACCGGTTCCAAGGTCATGCCGCTTATGGAGCAGTTCGCCGAGATCAAGGCCACTGGCCCCCATGAAGTACAGATCCGCCTGAGCGCGCCGAACGCCGAACTGCCGTCGATCCTGGCCGTGTCGCACCTGCTGATCGTTCCCGAAGGCACCACCGACTTCAACCAGGGCATCGGTACCGGGCCGTTCAAGGTCAAGGAATTCAAACCGGGCGTGCGTTCGATTGCTGCGCGCAATACCGGCTACTGGAAACCGGGCCTGCCTTACCTGGACGAGATCGAGTTCATCGCCATTGCCGACGAGCCATCGCGGGTCAACGCGCTGCTGTCGGGCGACGTGCACATGATCAACGAGGTCAACCCGCGCTCCACCACGCGAATCAAGGCCAGCGCCGGTCACCGCGTCGTCGATGCGCCCTCGGGCAACTACACCGACTTGATCATCCGTCAGGATCAGATGCCTGGCAAAAGCGCGGAATTCACCCAGGCCATGAAGTACCTGATGGACCGCGAGCAAATCAAATCCGCGGTGTTCCGTGGTTTTGCGGTGGTCGGTAACGACCATCCGATTGCCCCCGGTTCGCGCTACTACAACGCTGACCTGCCGCAGACCGTCTATGACCCGGAGAAAGCCAAGTTCCTGCTGAAGAAGGCCGGCATGGACAGCATCAACATGCCGCTGGTGGCATCACCTGCCGCGACCGGTTCGGTGGACATCGCCGTGCTGTTGCAACAATCGGCGAAACAGGCCGGGCTCAAGCTCGACGTCAACCGCCTGCCTAGCGACGGCTACTGGTCCAACCACTGGATGAAGCACCCGTTGAGCTTCGGCAACATCAACCCGCGGCCGAACGCCGACGTGATGTTTTCGCAGTTCTTCCAGTCGAGCGCGCCGTGGAACGAATCGGGCTGGAAGAACGACCAGTTCGACCAGTTGCTGATGCTCGCCCGCGCGGAAACCGACGACGCCAAGCGCGGCAAGATGTACGCGGACATGCAGACCCTGGCGCATGACCACTGCGGTATCGGCATCCCGGTGTTCATCAGCAACATCGACGGCGTCGACCAGCGCGTCAAAGGCTATGGCAGCAACCCGTTGGGCGGCTTCATGGGCTACATGTTCGCCGAGCAGGTCTGGCTGGATGCTTGATGCGCCGACGAGGTTTGTGCCGTAGCAACATTGCAGGAGAACAGGGCGATGAATAGCAACACACTGTGGTTGATCGGCCGGCGTATGGGCGCCGCGATCGTGACCTTGTTGATCGTGTCCATGGTGGTTTTCGCCATCACGGCGGTACTGCCGGGGGACGCGGCACAACAGGCCCTCGGGCAGTTCGCCACGCCGGAACAGGTGGCGGCACTGCGGCTGAAACTGGGGCTCGATCAGCCCGGTGTGTTGCGTTACCTGCACTGGTTGATGAGCCTGCTCAGCGGCGACATGGGCCTGTCTGTTTCCAACGCCATGCCGGTGAGCGACTTGATGGCCGGTCGGGTGCCCAACACCTTGATGCTGGCGGCCGCCACGGCGCTGGTGTCAGTGCCGGTGGCGCTGATTCTGGGCATCGGTTCGGCCATGGGCCGGGGCGGGCGCGTCGACAGCTTTCTCAGCTTTGTCACCCTGGCGATGGTTGCTGTACCGGAGTTTTTGGTGGCAACCCTGGCGGTGCTGATTTTTGCGGTGAACCTGGGCTGGTTGTCGGCGCTGTCCTATGCCAGCGACATCACTTCACCGCTGCAATTTCTGCGCACCTACGCCTTGCCGGTGATGACGCTCTGCTGCGTGATCGTTGCGCAAATGGCGCGCATGACCCGGGCGGCGGTGATCGATCAACTCGATAGCCCGTATGTGGAAATGGCCCGGCTCAAAGGCGTGAGCCCAGTGCGGATCGTCCTGCGCCATGCCTTGCCCAATGCCATCGGGCCGATTGCCAACGCCATCGCCTTGAGTCTGTCCTACCTGCTGGGCGGGGTGGTGATCGTCGAGACGATCTTCAACTATCCCGGCATCGCCAGCCTGATGGTCGATGCGGTGACCAACCGTGACATGGCGCTGGTCCAGGCCTGCACCATGCTGTTTTGCACGGCGTACCTGGGGTTGGTGCTGATTGCCGACCTGTGCGCGATTCTTTCCAATCCAAGGCTGAGAAACCAATGAACAAGCTCATTGTGAAATCGATGCCTGTGACCCCCGACCTGTCGGTTGGCAAGGTGTCAAACGGGCCATCCTGGCTGGGTCTGGTCGGGGCAGCGATGTGTTTTATCTGGTTGCTGGTGGCGGTCTTCGGCCCGTGGCTGGCGCCGCACCCGGTCGGTGAAGTGGTCTCTGATAATGTCTTCGACAGCCTGAGTGCAGCGTACCCCTTCGGCACTGATTACCTGGGCCGCGACATGCTCAGCCGAATCCTCGTCGGTGCCCGTTTCACGGTCGGCCTGGCGCTGGTTGCCGCCGTGCTGGCCAGCGGTCTGGGCACCAGCTGCGCACTGTTGTCGGTGGTTTCGCCGAAATGGCTGGATGAAATCATCAGCCGCTTGATGGACGCGTTCATTTCGATCCCTAGCAAGATGCTGGCGCTGATCATGGTCTCGGCCTTCGGCTCTTCGGTGACGTTGCTGATCTGCACCGCGGTGCTGAGTTTCACCCCCGGCGCGTTCCGCATTGCCCGCAGCATGGCGGTCAACATCGAAGCGCTGGAGTACGTACAAGTGGCCCGAACCCGTGGCGAACGCCGGCTGTATATCGCCTGCGTGGAAATCCTGCCGAACATGCTCAACCCGGTGCTGACCGATCTGGGGCTGCGTTTCGGTTTCATTGTGTTGTTGCTCAGCGGCATGAGTTTCCTCGGCCTCGGCGTGCAACCGCCGGATGCCGACCTCGGGTCGCTGGTGCGGGAAAACATTGGCGGCCTCAATCAGGGCGCGCCGGCCATCGTGATTCCGGCACTGGCCATCGGCACCCTGACCATTGGCGTGAATCTGTTCATCGACAGGCTGTCGTCCCGACGTAGTCGACGTACGGGGGGGCATTGAGATGAGTGAATTGATTCGGGTCCAGGACCTGCGCGTGGTCGCCTGTGGCGAACGCAGCGAAGTAGAAATCGTCAAGGGGGTGAGCTTCTCCCTGGAAAAAGGTGAAGTGCTGGCGCTGATCGGTGAGTCGGGCTCCGGCAAGACCACCATCGCCCTGGCGCTGCTCGGTTACGCCCGGCGTGGTTGCCGGTTGGCCGGCGGCGTGGTGCAAGTCGGCGAACACGACATGCTGGCGTTGAGCGAACGCGAACTGCAAGGCCTGCGCGGGAACCGTGTGTCGTATATCGCGCAAAGCGCTGCGGCGGCGTTCAACCCGGCGAAAAAACTGATCGACCAAGTGGTGGAGGGCGCGCTGATTCATGGCCTGGGTAACCGGACCGTGCTCGAAGCCAAAGCCATCGAGCTGTTCCGCGACCTGGCCTTGCCGGACCCTGAACACATCGGCCAACGCTACCCGCACCAAGTGTCCGGGGGGCAACTGCAGCGGGTGATGGCGGCGATGGCGCTGATCAGCGATCCGCTGCTGGTGGTGCTCGACGAGCCGACCACTGCCCTCGACGTGACCACTCAAATCGACGTGCTGCGCGCCTTCAAACGAGTGGTGCGTGAGCGTGGGGCGACAGCAGTCTACGTGTCCCACGACCTGGCCGTGGTGGCGCAGATGGCCGATCAGATCGTTGTGTTGAATGGCGGTCAGATCTTCGAACAGAGCGCCACCGCGCCTTTGCTCAAAGGCCCGGCCCATGAATACACCCGTAGCCTGCTGGCGGCGGCGCGCCCGGATACGACGATCCGTCCGCCCTGCGGTGTGGCCGAAGATCAGCCACTGCTGACCATCAAAGGTTTGACCGCCGGCTATGGCAACAAAAACACCCAAGGCATGCCGTCGATCCGCGTGCTGGAAGACATCGACCTGACGGTGCGCAGGGGCCAGGCCATCGGCGTGATCGGTGAATCGGGTTCCGGCAAGTCGACCCTGGCGCGGGTGGTGGCCGGGTTGCTGACGCCGGCGTTAGGTGGCCTGACCTTTGATGGTCAGCCACTGGGCGGCAGCCTGTCCGAGCGTACCGACGAACAGTTCCGGCGCATTCAAATGGTCTTCCAGAACGCCGACACCGCGCTCAACCCGATGCACAGCATCAGCACCATTCTGAGCCGGCCGCTGAAGATGTATTTCGGCCTCAAGGGCGCCGCATTGCGCGAGCGTATCGGCGAGCTCCTGGACCTGGTGCGCTTGCCGCGGAGCCTGGCCGAGCGTCGGCCGAATGAACTCTCCGGCGGGCAAAAGCAACGGGTCAACCTGGCCCGGGCACTGGCGGCCAAGCCGGACCTGATTCTGTGCGATGAAGTGACTTCGGCGCTGGATACGGTGGTCGGCGCGGCGATTCTTGAACTGCTGCGCGACCTGCGTCAGGAGCTGGGGGTGTCGTACCTGTTCATCAGCCACGACATCTCCACCGTGCGTGCGCTGTGCGACGACATCGTGGTGATGTACAGCGGCTACAAGGTTCAGGAGGGCAGTCGGCAGTCGTTTGCCCAAGCGCCTTTCCATCCTTACACCGACCTGTTGATTCATTCGGTGCCGGAGTTGCGTCAGGGCTGGCTGGAGAACTGCGGCACCACCTGCGGCACGCTGCCGCCGATCGGTGCCAAGGCCAACGTGCCGGAGCTGTGCACGTTTCTCAATCGCTGCCCGGTACGGGTCGACGGTTTGTGCAATCGCACCGCGCCAAACCGCCGGACGCTTGTCGGCGGCAGTGAAATCCTTTGTCACCACGACAGTGCCGAGCTGCTGAAAACCCAGCAGGATTTGAACAGCATGATTCAGGGAGCCTATGTATGAAGGGGCGTTTTGTGAGGCTGGCCGAGCAGGGCCGGCCGACCGTCAAATTGACGGTGGACGGCACACCCATCGAGGCGTTGCAGGGCGACACGCTGATGGTCGCGTTGCTGACCCAGGGTTCGGCGCTGCGCCAGTCGGAGTTCGACTCGGGCCGGCGGGCCGGTTTTTGCCTGATGGGCGCCTGTCAGGATTGCTGGGTCTGGACCCGCAGCGGCGAACGGCTGCGTGCCTGTTCCAACGAAGTCCGTGAAGGGTTGGATATCATCACCACACAACCGGAGGCGATATGGCCACTGCACGGCTGAGCACTCATCGAGTCGTTATCGTCGGCGCCGGGCCGGCCGGCATTCGCTGCGCCGAAACCTTGCTGGCGGCGGGCTGCAAGCCGATCCTGATCGATGAAAATCGTCGCGATGGCGGGCAGATCTACCGTCGCCAACCGCAAGGTTTTACCCGCGATTACACCACGCTCTACGGCGCCGAAGCGGCCAAGGCCAAAGACTTGCACCAAAGCTTCGACCGCTTGCGCGGGTTGATCGACTACCGCCCGGACACGCTGGTGTGGAACCTCACACCGGGGCAACTGTGCTGCGTCAGCCAGGGCAAACACTCGACGGTTGATTACGACGCGCTGATCCTCTGCACCGGCGCCACCGACCGCTTGATGCCGATCGAAGGCTGGCAACTGGCGGGCACCTACAGCCTCGGCGGCGCGCAGATCGCGCTCAAATCCCAAGCGGTGTCGATTGGTCATCGCGTGGTGTTCATGGGCAGCGGGCCGTTGCTGTATCTGGTCGCCAGTCAATACCTCAAGGCCGGTGCCAACGTGGCGGCGGTGCTCGACACTTCGCCGCTGAGCAAGCGCATCGGCGCCTTGCCGAAACTGCTGGCGCGCCCCGGACTGCTGTTCGCCGGGATGAAACTGTTGGCGCAGCTGTACCGGGCGAAGATTCCGGTGCACTTGGGGATTTCTCCGTTGCAAGTGCTGGGCGATGCCCAGCGCGGTGTCAGTGGTGTGCGGGTGCGGACCGCCGAAGGCAAGACGTTGACCGTGGAATGCGATGCCGTGGCGCTGGGTTATCACCTGCGCCCGGAAACCCAACTGGCGGATCTGGCCGGTTGCCGTTTGCGCTTCGATGAGGCGTCCAGTCAATGGTGGCTGGCCACCGATGAAGATGGCCGGACCTCGGTGAATGGTGTGTATGCCGCCGGCGATGGTTCGAAAATTCGTGGGGCGGACGCCGCCGAACATGCCGGGCGTCTGGTGGCGATGGCGCTGCTGGAGGATCTGCACCAGCCGGTGGACGCCGGGTTACGCGACGAACAACGCCGCGCCCTGGCGCTGATGGACCAGTTTCGTCTTGGCCTGGCCCAGGCGTTTCCCTGGCCTGCCGAACAAGCCAAGGCCTTGCCCGACTCGGCCATTGTCTGCCGCTGCGAGATGATCAGCGCTGGCGAATTGCGGCGCACCGTCAGCGAAAAGGGCGCCTGCGAAGTCAATCGGGCCAAGGCGTTCAGCCGGGTCGGCATGGGCCGCTGCCAGGGCCGTTATTGCTCCCAGGCGGGGGCCGAGGTGATTGCCGCTGCGGCCGGCGTCAATGTGCAACTGGTCGGTCGCCAGCGTGGTCAGGCGCCGGTCAAACCGCTTTCGATGCTCACCGAGGAGGTGTCGCCATGACGCTACAGAAAGCCGATGTGGTGATTGTCGGGGGTGGCCTGATGGGCTCGGCGGCGGCGTTTTTCCTGCGCCAGCGCGGGCAGTCGGTGATCTTGCTGGAGCGCGACCAGATCGGTCAGTACGCCAGCGGCGTGAACTTCGGCAACGTCCGGCGCCAGGGACGATTCCTCGGGCAGCTGGAGTTGGCCAACCGTTCCTGGGCATTGTGGAAACGCCTGCCGGAACTGATCGACGACGACCTCGAATTCATCGCCAGCGGGCACATGCGCGTGTGCTACCGCGAAGACGAAATCGCCGAACTGGAGGCCTACGCCGCCGCTCCCGAAGCGGCGCAACTGGACCTGAAAATCTATCGCGGCGCCGAACTGCACCAGCGTTTTCCGTTTCTTGGTCCGGACGTGAAGGGCGGCTCCTACGCGCCCCACGACGGCCACGCCAACCCGCGTCTGGCAGCCCCGGCGTTTGCCCGCGCCGCACGGCGTCTCGGTGCGCGGATCGAAGAGCAGACCGAAGTCGCCGAAGTGCAAAAGGTTGGCGGTGAGTTCACCGTCACCACCACCGATGGTCGCCAGTTCAGCGCCGAACAGTTGCTGATTACCGCCGGTGCCTGGGGCCAGAAGCTGTCGGCGCAGTTCGGCGAACCGGTGCCGCTGGACACTCACGGCCCGCAAATGGCGGTGACCGAGCCGGTGCCGTACGCCTTGCCAACGGTGATCGGCGTGTACACGAAAATTCCCGAGGAAGTGATTTACTTCCGGCAGATCCCGCGCGGCAACATCGTCATCGGCGGTGGCTACCGCAGCAAGCCGGACATGCTGAACCGTCGGGCCCAGGTCGAGCCGCGCAGCATCCTCAACCAGATCCAGCAGATGCGGCGCCTGCTGCCGGGTGTCGGCAACCTGAACATCATCCGCGTCTGGAGCGGCATCGAAGGTTACATGCCCGATTCCCTGCCGGTGATGGGCCGCAGCGGCACGGTCGACGGGTTGTTCTACGCGTTCGGCTTCTGCGGTCACGGCTTTCAGCTTGGCCCGGGCGTCGGTGACGTGATGGCTGAACTGATCAGCACCGGCAGCACCCGCACTTCGATTGAGCCGTTCTCCATTCGCCGGTTCGCCCTTTCAGCCGAGCAACGGAGCAAGGCCTCATGAAACCCCGTGTACTGGATATTCTCAAACGCCTGATGGCCTTCGATACCGTATCTTCGGAGTCGAATATGGCCTTGATCGAGTACGTACGCGACTTGTTGCTGAGCAAGGGCATCGAGTCGCTGATCGTCAAGGACTCCACCGGCAAGAAGGCCAACCTGTTTGCCAGCACCGGCCCTAAGGAGTTGCCGGGGATTCTGCTGTCCGGGCACACCGACGTGGTCCCGGCAGCGGGGCAGGCCTGGACCGTTCCGGCGTTTCAGGCGACGCTGCAGGAGGGACGGATTTACGGGCGCGGCAGCTGCGACATGAAGGGGTTTATCGCGTTGGCCATCGACGCCATGCTCGACGCTGCCGACCATTCGCTGAGCCGGCCACTGCAACTGGCGCTGTCCCATGACGAAGAGACCGGTTGCGTTGGCGTCCGGCGTTTGCTCGATGTGCTGCATCTGGCGCCGGTGCGGCCATTCCTGTGCCTGATTGGCGAACCGACCAACATGCAGTTTGTACTGGGGCACAAGGGCAAGGGTTCTTATCGCACGTACTGTCGGGGCCTGGAGGCGCACTCATCGCTGGCGCCGCGCTCGGTCAATGCGATCCACGTGGCTTGCGATTTCATCGCGGCACTGCGTCAAAGCCAACAGCAATTGCAAGAGCAGGGCGCTCAGGATGCGGACTACGACGTGCCTTACAGCACGGTGCATGTCGGACAGATTGTCGGCGGCAAGGCGCTGAACATCGTGCCGAACCTCTGCACCCTCGACTTCGAAGTGCGCAACCTGCCGGCAGACGATCTGGATCAGTTCCTGACGCAGATGCAAGAGCGTGCGGAAGTGATCGTACGCGAGGCCAAAAAGCTCTCCAGCGTGGCGGACATCGAGATTGAAACCCTCAATGTCTATCCAGGTCTCGATACCCATCCGAGTGTCGAAGCGGTGCGCTTTCTGAAGAACTTCGCCGCACCGGATACCGGCACCGCCAAAGTCTCGTTCGGCACCGAAGGCGGGTTGTTCAAGCAGCGCCTGGATGTGCCGGTGGTGGTCTGCGGACCGGGTTCGATCGAACAGGCGCACAAGCCGGACGAGTTCATCGAGATCAGCCAGATGGAGGCCGGGGAGCGGTTTCTTGAGGGCCTGACCGGTTCTTTGAAATTGTAAAAGAATTAAATGTGGGAGCGAGCCTGCTCGCGATGGCGGCTTATCTCTCAACATCAATATTGCCTGATCCACCGCTATCGCGAGCAGGCTCGCTCCCACAGGGGTTTGTGTTTGTCTGATAGACCATAAACTCCTTCGGTAGAGCCTGCCGTCCCGCCGCGATTTTCAGCATCCGACGCTGCCCTCAAGGCACTTTCAGCATCCTCTTCCGAGGCACCTCCCTAGACTGGCAAGTGTCTCGGATCAGGACCTCGACCATGCTCAAGAATCGTTTGAAAGACCCAAGCCTTTTGGCAGAACTCGCCTACATCGACGGGCAGTGGATCGGCGCCGACAACGCCGCGACGCTGGACGTCATCGACCCGGCCAACGGCCAGTTCCTTGCCCGCGTACCGGCGATGCAAGGCACGGAAACCCGCCGCGCCATCGACGCCGCCGAAAAAGCCTGGCCAGCCTGGCGCGCCCGCCCGGCGGCCGAGCGTGCGGCGCTGCTGGAGCGCTGGTATCAGGCGATGATCGACAACCTCGATGACCTCGCGTTGATCATGACTTGCGAGCAGGGCAAACCGCTCAACGAAGCCAAAGGCGAAATTCGCTACGGCGCCGGTTTCGTCAAATGGTTTGCCGAAGAGGCCCGCCGGGTTTACGGCGAAACCATACCGGCCCCCAGCGGCGACCGCCGACTGCTGACCCTCAAGCAACCGGTGGGTGTCTGTGCGGCCATCACCCCGTGGAACTTCCCCAACGCGATGATCACCCGCAAGTGCGCGCCGGCCTTGGCGGCGGGTTGTCCGATCATCGTCAAACCCTCGGACCTGACGCCATTGTCGGCACTGGCCCTGGCAGTACTGGCCGAGCGCGTCGGCATCCCGGCCGGGGTGTTCAACGTGCTGACCGGAATGCCCGCCGGCATCGGCGAAGAGCTGACCGGCAACCCGACCGTACGCAAGCTTTCCTTCACCGGTTCGACGGCGGTGGGCCGCTTGCTGATGCGCCAGAGTGCCGAGCACATCAAGCGCTTGAGCCTGGAGCTGGGCGGCAATGCGCCGTTCATTGTGTTCGACGATGCTGACCTGGAGCAGGCTGTGACGGGCATCATGCTCAGCAAGTTTCGCAACGCCGGGCAGACCTGCGTCTGCGCCAACCGCATCCTGGTGCAGGACGGCATCTACGAGCGCTTCGCCCAGCGGTTGGTGGAGGAGGTGGGCAAGCTCAAGGTCGGTAACGGCCTCGACGCCGACGTCACCATCGGCCCGCTGATCAATCCGGCGGCAGTGAGCAAAGTCGCCCGGCATATCGACGATGCCCTGAGCCAGGGCGCGCGCTTGCTCTGCGGCGGTATTCCCGAGGGCGACAGTCAATTTGTCCAGCCAACGGTACTCGGCGATGCCCACGCCGGCATGCTGCTGGCCAACGAAGAAACCTTCGGCCCGGTGGCGCCGCTGATGCGCTTTACCGAGGAGGCCGAAGCACTCGCGCTGGCCAATGCCACGCCTTATGGACTGGGCGCCTACTATTTCACTCAGGACCTGCGCCGCTCGTGGCGTTTCGGCGAAGCGCTGGAGTTCGGCATGGTCGGCCTCAACACCGGGATCATTTCCATGGAAGTCGCGCCGTTCGGCGGCATCAAGCAGTCGGGTCTGGGCCGTGAAGGCAGCAAGTACGGCCTGGACGAATACCTTGAAGTCAAAGCCTTCCACATTGGCGGGCTGTAACTCACAGACACGGGGAGCCACGATTGATGAGCAAGACATTCAGAATCGCCGCGATTGCCGGCGATGGCATCGGCAAGGAAGTCCTGCCCGAAGGGCTGCGAGTCCTTGAGCAGGCGGCGAAGAAATGGCAGCTGGAATTGAGCATCGAGGTGCTCGACTGGGCGCACTGCGATTACTACCTGGAGCACGGGCAGATGATGCCCGACGACTGGTTCGAACAGCTCAAGGGTTTTGATGCGATCTACTTCGGCGCCGTGGGCTGGCCAGACAAGGTGCCGGACCACATTTCCCTGTGGGGTTCGCTGCTGAAATTCCGTCGGGATTTCGACCAGTACGTGAATATCCGCCCGGTGCGGTTATTCCCCGGCGTGCCGTGCCCATTGGCCGGCCGCAAGCCGGGGGACATCGATTTCGTGGTGATTCGTGAGAACACCGAAGGTGAATATTCCTCGGTCGGCGGCAAGATGTTCGAAGGCACCGAGCATGAGTTCGTGCTGCAAGAGTCGGTGTTCACGCGGCGCGGCGTCGACCGGATTCTCAAGTTCGCTTTCGAGCTGGCCCAGACCCGGCCGCGCAAACGCCTGACGGCGGCGACCAAGTCCAACGGGATTTCCATCAGCATGCCGTACTGGGACGAGCGCACCGCATTGATGGCCGCGCAGTACCCGGAGATCACCTGGGACAAACAGCACATCGATATTCTGTGCGCGCGTTTCGTGTTGCAACCGGACCGCTTCGATGTGGTGGTGGCGTCGAACCTGTTCGGCGACATTCTCTCCGACCTCGGGCCGGCGTGTGCTGGCACCATCGGCATTGCGCCATCGGCAAATCTCGACCCGGAGCGGCGTTTTCCATCGCTGTTCGAACCGGTGCATGGCTCGGCGCCGGATATCTACGGGCAAAACATCGCCAACCCGATTGCGATGATCTGGTCCGGGGCGTTGATGCTCGATTTCCTCGGTAACGGTGATGAGCGCTATCGCGCGGCCCATGACGGGATTCTGCAGGCGATCGAGCGGGTGATTGCCGAGGGGCCGATCACGCCGGATCTGGGTGGGAAGGGCTCGACTCAGGATGTCGGGAAGGCGATTGCCGACAGACTCTAAGTCACCCACCGAACTACTGTGGGAGCGAGCCTGCTCGCGATGAGGGCCTGACATTCAGCAGTGATGTTGACTGACAGTCCGCTATCGCGAGCAGGCTCGCTCCCACATTTGGTCTGTGTTTTAGTCAGTAACCTTGGGCTCGATCCACTTCACCCACCATTTTCTCCCCCCGCTCATACCGCCGAATATTCTCCAGCAACACCCCAAACGCACTTTCCGGCTGGGTCATCGCCGCAATGTGCGGGGTCAGCAGAATCTGCGGATGGTCCCAAAACGGATGATCCACCGGGGCCGGTTCTTCCTGTAGCACATCGAGTACCGCGCCGCTCAGTTGCCCGCTGTCCAGCGCCTCGAGCAAATCACTTTCCACCAGATGCCCGCCACGGCCCATGTTGATCAGCGCCGCGCCACGGGGCAGTTGCTGGAACAGCGTGCGGTCGAGGATGCCTTGGGTCTGTTCGGTCAGCGGCAGTACGCACAGCAGAATGTCGCACTGGCTCAGGAACGCCGGCAGCTGCTCGTTGCCGGCATAGCAAGCGACGCCCGGGACTTGATGAGCACTGCGCGCCCAGCCGGACAACGTAAAACCCAGGGGCTGCAAGGTCGCGAGAATCTGCCGGGCCTGGGTGCCGAGGCCCATGACGCCAACCCGTCGCTTGGCCGCCGGTTGCAGCAAGTGAGCCTGCCAGCACCGGGCCATTTGCTGCTGGCGATAGCGCAGCATGTCCCGGTGCAGGCTGAGCACCGCGAAACTGGCGTATTCGCACATGCCGCGAGTGATGCCGGGGTCCAGCAGGCGCACCACCGGCAGGCTTGTCGGCAAGCGGCGCAAGTCCAGTTGATCGACCCCGGCGGACAACGCAAACAACACGCGCAGGTTGGGCAGCCGCGCCTCGAGATCATCCGGTGCCTGCCAGGCGGCGAGGTACTGAATGTCCTTGGGGTCGCCGATGTCCGGCCAGGCGCGCCATTCGATATCCGGGGCATGCTCGGCGAACAGCGCTTTCCACTGTTCGCCGCGTACCGGGTCAGCTTTATAAAGCAGGGCCATGGGCATTTCCTGAAGGGGGGACGAGGCTGTCCATCATCGCGCAACGCCAGCGCAGGATCTGTCGAAAGGGCCGGGTTAAACGCGTTGCACCCGTTTCTATCAGGCATGCCCCGGCAGATTCGGCGGGTTGAAGGAATCTGCCGTTTGGCGGGGTGAAAACAGTCGATCCGAATTTCTCAGGGCGCAAGTTCGGCGTAGTTCGTTTCGCACAAGCCTTAACCTGAACACCATCGCAACCACCTCCCGGTTGCCGGACTCACGATGGGAAATGCCATGAACAGCAAAGTCGACGAAACCCCTCATTTGCTCCGTCAGCGCGATCAATTCGTGCCACGTGGCCTGGTTACCGCTCACCCGTTGGTGATCGATCGCGCCCAAGGTGCCGAATTGTGGGACGTGGACGGCCAGCGCTACCTGGATTTTGTCGGCGGCATTGGTGTGCTGAACATCGGCCATAACCACCCCAAGGTGGTCGCCGCGGTGCAGGCCCAGTTGCAAAAGGTCTCCCACGCGTGTTTTCAGGTGGTGGCCTATAAGCCTTATCTCGATCTGGCCCAGCGCCTGTGTGAAATGATCGGCGGCAACGAAGCCTATAAAGCGGCGTTCTTTACCTCTGGCGCCGAGGCCGTGGAAAACGCGGTGAAGATTGCCCGCGCTCATACCAATCGCTCGGCGGTGATTGCGTTTCGTGGCGGGTTTCACGGTCGCACCTTGCTCGGCACCACGCTGACCGGCATGAGCCAGCCGTACAAGCAGAACTTCGGGCCGTTCGCGCCGGAGGTGTTCCACACGCCGTACCCGAATGCCTATCGCGGCGTCAGCAGCGAGATGGCCCTCAAGGCGCTGGACGAGTTGCTGGCCACCCAGGTCGCCCCTGAGCGGGTCGCGGCAATCATCATTGAACCGGTCCAGGGCGACGGTGGTTTCCTCTCGGCACCGGTGGAGTTCCTCCAGGCGCTGCGTGCCCTCACTGAAAAACACGGGATTGTGCTGATTCTCGATGAAATCCAGACCGGTTTTGGCCGCACCGGCAAGTGGTTCGGTTTCCAGCACGCCGGCATCCAGCCGGACCTGGTGACCGTCGCCAAAAGTCTTGCCGGTGGTCTACCGTTGTCCGGTGTGGTCGGCAAGGCCGGGATCATGGACGCGCCATTGCCCGGTGGCCTGGGCGGTACTTACGGCGGTAACGCGCTGTCATGCGCCGCAGCGCTGGCGGTGATCGACGCCTATGAGCAAGAACAGTTGCTGGCGCGTGGCGATGCTCTGGGCGAGCGTTTGCGTCAGGGGTTGCTGCGCTTGCAGGCCCGTCACCCACAAATCGGCGACGTGCGCGGTAGCGGGTTCATGCTGGCGATCGAATTGATCAAGGATGACGACGCGCGTACCCCGGATGCGGAGCTGAATCAGCGGCTGATCGACGAAGCCCGAGCGGGCGGTCTGCTGGTGATCAAATGCGGCGTGTACCGCAACGTGCTGCGCTTCCTTGCACCGCTGGTGACAACAGAGGATCAGATCGACGAAGCGCTGCAGATTCTTGAAGCAGCATTGGCACGCGTCTTGAACTGAGTTCATGCCTGCTTTGGGCGATACCGCGAGGTATCGCCCGTGAGCATTTATGGAGCATGGGGTGACGGAGTGCATTATTGGAGGCTTGGCGTACCATGGGGCTGACTGATTATCGAGCGTTGCTCATCGATTGCGATGAAGTCCTGGTCGATCGCGATTCGGGAGTCTGGACGGCGCTGCAACCGCTGCTAGACGGCCTTGGCGGTCGCCCGGACAAGGAGCAGGTATTGGCCGAATACAGCGAGGTGGTGCGTGCGCTCTACCCGCGTTTCGGTGAACTGGGCTTCAGTGGCTTGCTGTGTTTCGCCCATCGGCAGCTGGCCGAGCGCTGGGGGCTGCGAGCCAGTTGGGAGGAGGGCATGAGTTTTGCCCGTTCGGTGGCCAGTTGGTCGCTGTTCGAGGATGCGCCCGGCGCGATGTTGTACCTGCGCAAGTTCTATCGCTTGCTGGTGCAGGGCGATCGGGATGCCGAAGATCGAGGGCTGCTCTGTGAGCGTTTGGGGGTCATGCCCGACGACTTCATTTCACTGGCCAGCGATCCCTTGCTGGATCGGGACTGGTTACAGGCCAATGGGCTTGAGGCCCGGGAGATCCTGCAAGTGACCCGACCTTCTGCCGGTCGGCAGGCGACCAGCGATGTGTGCCTGATTTGTCGCGGGCGGGCAAAACCTGCAACGTCGTGTGCGGCGGATTACTGCATTAACAGCATGGCTGACCTGGTGGCTCAGCATCAGCTGTCTTTACGGCGCTGATTTTGCTAGAAGATTGTCCTACAAACGGCAATCAAGAGGTACGCAATGGAAGGTTTAGTGAAACTGGACCGGATCGACATCAGCATCTTGGTTGAGTTGCAAAAAGACGGGCGCATGACCAACGTCAGCCTGGCCGATGCCGTGGGGCTGTCAGCCAGTCCGTGCCTGCAACGGGTCAAGCGACTGGAGTCGGCCGGGTACATCTCGAGTTACAAGGCGCATTTGAACCTGGCCAAGATCACTGACTCGGTCACGGTGTTCACCGAAATAACCTTGAGCGATCACAAGCGCGAAGACTTCGCCAAGTTCGAGTCCAATATCCGCCTGGTGGATGAGGTGCTCGAATGCCATCTGATCAGCGGTGGCTACGATTATCTGGTGCGCTTCATGACCCGCAGCATCCAGCACTATCAGGAAGTGATCGAAAGCCTGCTGGACAAGAACATCGGCATCTCCAAGTACTTCAGCTACATCGTCATCAAGTCGCCCGTGCTCAAGGACGGCGTGCCGCTGCGCAAATTGCTGCGCCATTGAGACGTTCTCCATAAACGCTTGAGCCCGCTGCGTCTTTGCAAGAGACGCACGCCGGGCGGCGCCTCAGGCATCGCGCAACAGGTCGTGGGCGTTAAGCAGCTCGTAGGCAATCTCGGGGTGTTTTTCCAGACCGCGACGAATGGCGGCCGGAATTGACTGGCGGGTTTTGCGGCACAGCCCTGGCAGCTCCAGAAGCTGAATACCGATGCCGCGCATGCTTCGTACTTCGTGCACGCTGGGGGTGATGTGCACACGAATGCCTAATTGCTCGTACATCCGCCGCTGCAGGTGCTCGAGGTCGGCCAGGCTCTGCAGATTCTCCAGCCGGTCGAGCAGGCGTTTTTCCTCCTGGCGGGTCAGGTGCAGGATGCGCAAGTCCGCGCTGGGTATGTCCAGCAACTGTTCGCGCCTGCAATCGCAGGCGCCGGGCGGACAGGGTTGTCGAATCTGGAGAGAGGCTGTCATGGTCTCCAATCATAGCTATCGGCAACCGCAATTGCCCAGCGGGTTTGTCGCGACCCGATAAGGGTGTGGGGCGGACAAAACCACCCCGCACTGATCGCCCTCAACCCCATGTGTTGCCGAGCGCTTCCAGGCCGGCCCTTTGCAGGTCCTGTGGGCTCATGACCAGACGGAACTTGCAGGTGGCATCGAAGTTGAGAAAGAACGGTTCTGCAAAACTGGGGATCTGGGAGGAGTCTTGTACGTCGATCAGGAAAATCCCGCCGCGCATTCCATCCTGCTCGGTAAAGTAGGCCGCCTCCGGTTTGATGCTTTCCAGGATTCGCTCGATGACTTCGCCAACCTTCCCGGCCCTGACGAGCGCGTTGAAGGGTTCATTCGGGCACTCGACCATCATTAGCATTTTCATTATTCGATTCTCTTTTCAGATAGCTGCCTCATCTCCCTGCCTTTGCTCCTGGCACTGATGCCACGAAGCTCGTATTCGACCGCTCCAGCGGTGTGTGGTTAAGCATAGCGAAGCATGAGCTGACGCCCGTCCAGGGTTACGGGCGGTCGTGGCGCTGAAAGTGGATCATGTCACCCGTTTTGCACGGCTTTCAGCTTGCCTGAGCAGTTGCATAATGGTGCTGGTGGTGTTGAAACTTATGCGGTTAGCATTGCGCTTTACCGACGCACCAAATGACAGGTGGGTTAACGCAACCGAGCAGGTCGAACATTGATCGAACGACGCCAATTTAGCGGAGGCATGAAGGGGAAAAACCTTCGCTATCTGAATGAGAATCCCAGCGAGACGGCTCAAATGACCCGGGCAGGATTTCTGCTGCTCGAGCATTTCTCGCTGCCCGCGTTCACCCAGGCGCTGGATACGATTGTTACCGCGAATCTGCTACGCCCCGGGTTGTTCGCTTCCCGAACGTTCGGCTTGAATGACGGGGAGGTCATCAGTGATCTCGGCCTGGTGATTCGTCCGGATGCGCGTTTCGATTCTTCAGCCATTCAGGACCTGGACCTGTTGGTCATTTGTGGCGGCTACCGGACAGAACTGAAGGCGACCGATGAGCTGATCAGCCTGTTGCGAGCAGCGGCAGACCGTGGCGTCAGCCTGGCCGGATTGTGGAATGGCGCCTGGTTCCTCGGCAGTGCTGGCTTGCTGGATGGGTATCGTTGCGCCATCCACCCCGAACATCGCCCCGCACTCGCGGAAATCTCCAAGGCGACGCATGTCACCAGCGAAGCCTTTGTCATTGATCGAGACCGGCTCACCGCTTCCAGTCCCGCGGGGGCATTCCATATGGCGCTGGACTGGATCAAGGGGCTGCACGATAAAGCCCTGGTCGAGGGTATCGAGGACATTCTGGCTTTCGAGGAGTCTCGTTATCGGCGCATCAAACCGGCTGAAAACATCTGTGTGAGCGCGCCATTGCGCGAGGTGGTCAAGCTGATGGATGCCAACCTCGAAGAGCCCCTGGAGCTGGAGCAACTGGCGGTTTATGCCGGCCGTTCCCGTCGACAGCTCGAACGCTTGTTCAAGGAGCAACTGGGCACGACGCCGCAGCGGTATTACATGGAACTGCGTATCACCGAGGCGCGGCGTCTGCTGCAACACACCGAGCTGTCCCAGGTCGATGTGCTGGTGGCCTGCGGTTTTGTTTCACCCAGTCATTTCAGCAAATGCTACAGCTCGTACTTTGGATACAGGCCATCCAAGGAAACGCGACTGGTCAAATGAAAACGACGCCACCGCGAGGCCGGGCCAAGCGATTGTCACGGCTGTCTTGATACGTCTCCTATACTGATTCGCGTTGCCAGGCCAACGCTGGCACCCAACGCCGTCGGGCCCGCCGTCAGGGTTTTGACAGCTTCCCTATCAGTCACTGCAAGGAGATTGAACATGGCAATTCGCATTGGCGATGAAGCACCGGACTTCACTGCCGAAAGTACCGAAGGCCCGATCCATTTCCACGAGTGGATTGGCGACAAGTGGGCGATCCTGTTCTCGCATCCGAAGGACTTTACCCCTGTCTGTACCACTGAACTCGGTTATATGGCCGGACTCAAGCCGGAGTTCGACAAGCGCAACACCAAGATCGTCGGGCTCAGCGTCGACCCGGTCAGTGACCACCGGGCGTGGCTCGGTGACATCGCAGAAACCCAGGGGCATGCGGTCAACTATCCGATGATCGGCGACGAGAACCTGGTCGTGGCGAAGCTCTACGACATGATTCACCCGAATGCCAGCGGCGGCTCACGCACCGCCGCGGATAACGCGACGGTGCGTTCTGTGTTCATTGTCGGCCCGGACAAGAAAGTCAAGGCGATGCTGATCTACCCAATGAGTGCCGGACGCAACTTCGATGAAGTATTGCGTCTGCTCGACTCGCTGCAATTAAACGCCAAGCATACGGTCGCCACCCCGGTGAACTGGCGTCCGGGCGAGGACGTCATTATTCCCACGTCGGTGTCCGACGAAGAGGCCAGGAAGAAGTACCCGCAGGGCTTCAAGACGTTGAAACCCTATTTGCGCACCGTGGCGCAACCGAAGTAACTCAGCCAGCGTCCCTTCCTTGCAACGATTGCCTCAGGCTCGGGCAGGGGAGGGTTGCTTAATTCGATCAATAGCAAGTGGCTGTTTTAAAAACAATTTATGTGGTTTGGGGGGCTTCCCAGACGAAGCGAAAGTTGATAAATTTCCGCGCGTTCTTGCAGAGGCCCTCACGGGGCTTTCAGCAACAGCTACAGGGGCGTCGCCAAGCGGTAAGGCAGCAGGTTTTGATCCTGCCATGCGTTGGTTCAAATCCAGCCGCCCCTGCCATTTTCCCATGCTCATCCAGGTATTCCCTCAACCGGCAGGTTTTGCGCGAATACAGGATGATCGTCTATATCGACAACCGCACTCTCTTCCTTGGCTTTTCCGGCGTGTCGAATGCCGGTGGCTGCGCAGCCGTGACCTTGCGCGGCGAAGGCCTCAGCGGTCGCCTGATCGAAACCCGACTGTTACCAACGAAAACCCAACGGTTTATCGAGTTCCTGCGTGAGCAACTCCAGGATGCCTGACGCCGTTCCTTGGGAAAGGGGCCAAGCTATCGCAGCATTGCCCAACGCACCAGCAGCGCCATCGCAAACCTCATTTCTGCCTGCCATTCGAATACTGGAAAGCGCCTCGACTGTCGTAAAAACGACCTGTTGACGCTGAACGCGAACCCTCGTGACTTTTCTGTTGAACGACTGTTCAGCTTCGACTATGTTCGTTCCACCTTCTCCCCGGCTGGTTGCGGGCTTGCGTTTCTTCTTCCCGAACGAGGCACTGGCATGCGGTTTTCACCCTTTGTTGAGCGGATCTCGGGCCAGGGCGTTGCCGCCTGGGATATTCACCATGCCGCGTTCGATGCCCAGCGCCGTGGCGAGGATGTCATCATCCTCAGCGTCGGGGACCCGGATTTCCCCACGCCAGACTTCATTACCGATGCCGCGGTTGATGCCCTGCGTGAGGGCGACACGCACTACACCGAAATCGCCGGTCGCCTGGCCTTGCGCGAAGCCATCGCCGCGCGATACAGCCAACTGTTCGGCCGTGAGCTGCAAGCGTCAAACGTCATCAATGTGGCGGGGGCGCAGAACGCACTGTTCATCACCTCACTGTGCCTGCTGACTGCCGGCGACGAAGTACTTGCCCTGGACCCGATGTACGTGACTTACGAGGCGACGCTCAAGGCCTCCGGCGCGACGCTGGTGCGGGTGCCTTGCGCGGCGGATTCGGGTTTCCGGCTCGATGCCGCGGTGCTGGCCAAGGCCATCACCCCGCGCACCCGGGCGATTTTCCTGTCCAATCCGAACAACCCCACCGGCGTGGTGCTCAGTCGCGAAGAGCTGCAAGCCATCGCGGATCTCGCCATCACCCATGACCTGTGGGTCGTGGTGGATGAGGTCTATGAGAGCCTGGCGTTCGAACGCGAGCACTTCAGTCTGGCGGCCTTGCCGGGCATGGCCGAGCGTTGCGTGGTCATCGGCAGCCTGTCGAAATCCCATGCCATGACCGGCTGGCGGATCGGCTGGATCGTCGCCGCTGAAGCCCTGGTGGCGCATGCCGAAACCCTGATGCTGAGCATGCTCTACGGCTTGCCGGGGTTTGTCATGGAGGCCGCGCTCAAGGCTGTGCAGGCCCATGAGGACGTGACCCACGGCATGCGCGAAATCTATCGCCGTCGTCGTGATCTGGTGGTGAAAGGCTTGTCTGATTGCCCGGGAATTTCAGTGCTCACGCCCGATGCCGGCATGTTCGTGCTGGTGGACGTGCGGGGCACTGGCCTGAGTTCTCTGGAGTTCGCCTGGCGTCTGTTGCGCGAGGCGCAGGTATCGGTTCTCGATGCGGCGGCTTTCGGCGAACCGGCACAAGGCTTTGTGCGGCTCTCGTTCACGCTCGGTGAAGAACGACTGGCCCAGGCCTGCCAGCGTATTCGCGATTTTGTCCGGGTGTTGAAAGGCGAAGCGCCGCGACCGGCGATCACTCGTGTGACCAGCCAAGCGGCCACTGAGCCGGTCGCGGCCAAGACCATGATCGAGGTTGATGGCCTGCACAAACGCTTCGGCAATATCGAAGTCCTCAAAGGCGTCTCCCTGACGGCCCGCGAAGGCGATGTAATCTCCCTGATCGGCGCCAGCGGCTCGGGAAAAAGTACTTTGCTGCGCTGCATCAATATGCTCGAAGTGCCCGACCAGGGGCGCATTCTGGTGGACGGCGAAAGCATTCAGTTGAACTTCGACCGTCCCGGCGCGCCGTTGGTGTCCGACGTCAAACAGCTGGTACGGATCCGTTCGAGCCTGGGCATGGTGTTCCAGAACTTCAACCTCTGGCCCCATCGCACGGTGCTGGAAAACCTCATCGAAGCGCCGACTCAGGTCCTGCGTGAAAGCCGTGCGGAGGCCACTGAACGGGCCGAAGCCTTGCTTGAACGCGTCGGGCTTGCGGCCAAGCGCAACGAGTACCCGGCGTTTCTCTCCGGGGGACAGCAACAACGGGTGGCTATCGCCCGGGCCCTGGCCATGCGGCCCAAGGTCATGCTGTTCGATGAACCCACCTCGGCACTCGACCCGGAACTGGTCGGCGAAGTGCTGCGGGTGATCCGCTCTCTCGCCGAAGAAGGCCGGACCATGATCCTGGTGACCCATGAGATGGCCTTTGCACGCGATGTCTCTTCCAAAGTCGCCTACTTGCATCAAGGGTTGATCGAGGAAGCCGGTTCGCCGGATGAAGTGTTCGTACACCCACGCAGCGAACGTTGCCGACAATTCGTCAACGCTCATCAGACTCGCTAATAACATAAAAAAAACGGGGAACAATCATGGGAAATCGACGTTTGGCAAACTGGTTGACCGGCGTGGCCTGCGTAATGCTGGCCGGCATGAGTGCGGCACAGGCGCAGCCGATCAGGTTCGCGGTCGCCGCCGAACCGTATCCGCCGTACACCGAGAAGCAGGCCAACGGTGAATGGAAAGGCTTTGAAGTCGACCTGATCCACAAGCTGTGCAGCGAAATGAAAGCCGAGTGCGAGATCAAGGAAGTGGCGTGGGACGGGATCATCCCGTCGCTGCTGGCGAAGAAGATCGACGTGATCTTCTCTTCCATGTCGGTGACCGAAGAGCGCGAAAAACAGATCGCGTTCAGCAAGGCCTACTACGACTCGGCGATTGCGCTTGTCGGGCCCAAGGGCACTGCGGTGAACAAGTACCCGGATGACCTCAAGGGCAAGATCATCGCGGTGCAGAACTCGACAGTGAGCGCCAGTTACCTGAAGGCTTACTACGAAAAAATTGCCGACGTGAAGTATTACGACACCCAGGACTCGGCCAACGCCGACCTGATTGCCGGTCGAGTCGACCTGATGATGGCGGACGGCACGGCCATGGCGGCATTCGTCAAGACGCCGGATGCCAAGGACCTGGCCTACCTGGGCACGGTGCCTTATGACCCGATCTTCGGCAAAGGCGTGGGCGCCGGTCTGCGCAAGGATGACACCGAGCTCAAGGCCAATCTCGACAAGGCGATCAAGACCCTGCTGGCGAGCAAGGACTATGACGACCTCTCCCAAAGCTACTTCGGGACCAGCGTGAAGCCCGCGTTCTGACCTGAACACAAATCCTGTGGGAGCGAGCCTGCTCGCGATGAGGGCACAACAGTCAACATCTATGGTGACTGAACCACCGCCATCGCGAGCAAGCCCGCCCCCACAAGGTCCAGCGGTGTCCTCACGCCTGCTAACCGGAGAGTGAAATGCCAGCAATGTTCGAGTTGATCGATTTCAGCGAACAAGGATGGGGCAGTGCGCTGTTGAAGGGGCTCTGGATGACCCTGCAAATATCGGCCGGGGCCTTTGTGGTCGGGCTGTTCATTGGCCTGGTGGTGGCCTGTCTCAAGTTGAACGCGCCCAAACCGATTGCGGCACTGATGCGTGGCTACACCACATTGTTCCGGGCGGTTCCGGAATTATTACTGATCCTGTTGCTGTACTACGTCGGCTCCATGCTCCTCAATTCGCTGATGGCCCGGATGGGTTACGGCGCGATGGATGTCAGCGGTCCTTTGGCGGCAATCCTGGTGCTGGGCCTGGTGCAAGGCGCCTATGCCTCGGAGATTTTCCGGGCGGCGATCCAGGCGATTCCCTTTGGTCAGATCGAAGCGGCGAGGGCGTTCGGCCAGAGCGGGTTCGGACTGTTCCGGCGCGTCACGCTGCCGATCATGGCGCCTTATGCGATGGCCGGGATGGCCAACCTGTGGATCAACCTGATCAAGGACAGCGCATTGATCAGCGTAGTCGGCACCAACGAGCTGTTGTACACCGCCAAGCAAGGGGCGGGTTCGACGCGTCACTACCTGTTGTTCTACCTCACGGCCGCGGCGATGTACTACGTGGTGACGTTGGTGTCCAACTACCTGTCGGGAYGGCTTGAGCGACGCACGCGTCGCTGGATGCCTTTGGCTGAGTGAATGAAATGATTCCAGCGTGGATAGTTGAATACGCGGCGCTGTTGGGCCGAGGGCTGCAAACGAGCATCACCCTTCTGTTGTTTGCCAGTGCGTTCGGTTTTTTGCTCGCGGTGCTGGTGGCGCTGGCCCGGATCTCGAAGAATAAAGTCATCGCCAAGGCCAGCCTGTTCTACACCAGTGTGTTTCGCGGGACACCGTTGCTGATCCAGATCTACATCTTCTATTACGGGCTTGGCAGCCTGTTTGCACAGTTTCCGCTGATCCGTGGCAGTTTTCTCTGGCCTTATCTGCGTGACGGCTACTGGTACATCGTGTTCGCCCTGGTGCTGTCGGTGGGGGCCTATGTGGGCGAAGTGATTCGCGGCGGCCTGCTGGCGGTGCCAAAGGGGGAAATGGAAGCCGCTTCGGCGTTTGGCATGACCCCGCGCCAGTCCCTGCTGCGGGTGCGCTTGCCGCGGGCGATGCGGTTGCTGTTGCCGACATTGGCCGGGGAGACCGTGATGTTGCTGAAGTCCACGGCGCTGGCCTCGACCATCGCGGTGATCGATCTGCTGGGCGCCGCCAATGTGGTCCGCGCGCAGACCCTGCAAGTCTATCAACCGTTGCTGCTGGTGGCCGGGGTGTATGTCTGTCTGACGTTCCTGATCGAGGCGCTGTTCGCTTTTGCCGAACGGCGCGGGACGCCACTGCGCAGGGCGGTGTAATGAGCGCGCCACGGGTTGACCGGTCGCTGCAGGGCATCGGCCTGTGCACCTTGGGCTATGCGTTCCTGGCGTTGCAGGATGCGAGCATCAAGTGGCTGGTGGCCGACTATTCGGTGGTCAGCATCCTGTTCTGGCGCAGCCTCGTGGTGGTGGTCGCCTGCCTGCTGGCCGGACGCCCGCGGCTGGTTCAACGGGCCTGGCGCTCACCGAGCCGGCGCTTGCTGGTGGTGCGCGGGTTGCTGTCGCTCGTTGCCTGGCTGCTGTATTACACGGCAGCCCGGGACCTGACCCTGGCAGAAATGACCACACTGTATTTTTCGGCGCCGATCATGGTCACGGTGCTGGCGGTCGTCATCCTCAAGGAGCGTGCCAGCGGCTGGCAGTGGTTCACCCTGATCATCGGCTTTGTCGGCGTGATCATTGCCTGTCGCCCCAGCAATATGACCGAGCCCTTGCCGATCGTGCTGACGCTGTTGGCGGCGATGTGCTGGGCCTTCACCTACATCCAGTTGCGGCAGGTGGATAACCAGACGTCAGTGCTGGAACAGATGCTGATCACCAATGGGGTGTTTGTCATTTGCATGATGCTGGCGTTGCCTTGGACCCACACCCCATCGCCGACCCCGGCCTGGCTGGGGATGCTCGGTGCCGGGTTGGTGGGCGGTATCGGGCAGTTCCTGCTGTTCGCCAGTTTTCAGCGGGCCACGGCGATTTTGCTGGCGCCGTTCGAGTACACCGGGTTGGTCTGGGCGTTCCTGCTATCGAACCTGGTCTGGGGCACGCTGATGGATGAGTCGCTGATGATTGGCGCCGGGTTGATCGCGGTCAGCGGCACCCTGGCGATGATCGTTGGCCGTCACCCGGCACAAGACGTCGTCGGCGCCGAATGCTCCGTGACGCAAGCCCTTTATCCCGCAACCCAAGATAGCGAGGCCGTTGGCGTAATGCCACTCAGTCAAGAGATTCCGGGGCGACGCATACCCCCGTAGCAGCTGCCGAAGGCTGCGTTCGGCCGCGAAGCGGTCGTAAAATCACGCAATGCGGTCTTCCAATAATCCGTGGATGCCGAATTTGCGACGGCTACGCGGCCGAACGCAGCCTTCGGCAGCTGCTACGGATTGAGTAATCGGGTTTTAACGGTCATGACCGGAGGACACACGTATGGGGCAGGACATTTCGTTCGCGGTTCGGAACAATAACGGCGACGCGGTGCGGGTCGGCGTGTGGCGATTCGAGGGCAATGGCGGCGGGCCGAAGGTGCACCTGCAGGCGGGGGTGCACGCCGACGAAATCGCCGGGATGCTGGTCCTGCACCTGTTGATGCAGCGACTCCAGATCGCCGAGACCGAGGGCCGCCTGAAGGGCAGTGTGACCGTGGTGCCACAGGCCAATCCCCTGGGCATCGGGCAGTTTCGCCAAGGGCGAATACTCGGTCGGTTTCACGACGCCACGGGCCATAATTTCAACCGTTCATTCGACCAGTCGACCGCGATGGCCCGGCCTTCGACTCCTGTCCAGGCCTGGCAAAAAAGCCTGGTACAACTGGCGGCCACGGCGGACTTAATGCTCGATCTGCACACCGATGACGAGGCAATGCCATACCTCTACGTTCATCGCAGTTTCTGGCCACGTGGCCGTGAACTGGCGGCGGCGATGAAGATGGCGGTGGCGATCATCTGGGATGACGGTGGCGATGGCTCCTTCGAGGAAACCATCATTGCGCCCTGGCTGCGCGATGGCGTCACGGACCAGCGCCTGGCGGCGACCCTGGAATTGCGCGGGCAGGGCGATGTCAGCGACCGGTTTGCCGAGCAGGATGCTGCGGGGCTATACGCCTGGCTTTGCGCGTGCGGGGTGATCGATGAGCCGCAGTCGCCAGGCGATTGGCCTGTCGAGGCGATAGAGATGAGCCACATGGAGACCATTCTCGCGCCGCAGCCCGGGGTGCTGATCTTTGAAAAGGAGCTGGGCGATTTTGTCGAAGAAGGGCAGCGGTTTGCGCGGATTCTGGGGCGCCCGGGTGATCCGTCTTCCGAAGTGGTGCTGGTTGCCGAACAAGCGGGGCGGATGGTGACACGTTATCGGGATCGCCTTGTGCAACAGGGCATGGTGGTGGCGAAGTTCACCGGAACCCGGGTGTCGCGCAACTGGAGCGGAGGATTGTTGGACCCTAATTAGCAGGGGGAAGCGGCAGCCTTCCGAATCAGCATGTGTTCAGCCCCCAGAGAAGTAGCACCTGACCTGGCAATCAATGAACCGACTCCGGGTCCGTCAAGAAATCAATCAGCGCTCTGACTTTCATCGGCAGGTAGCGGGCATGGGGATACAGCAACAGGAAGGGGCGGGTAGCACCACCAAACTCCCCGAGTACCTCGACCAATTCACCACTGTCAATTTGCGCCTGAACGGTAAACCGGTACGCCTGGACGAGCCCGGCGCCGTGTCTGGCCATCGTGATCGTTGCCAGATAATCTTCAAGGCAGGTGGTATTTCCAGAGGTGTTCACGCTCACCGAGCGTTGATCGACGATGAAAGTCCACGGCACATTCCTTCCGCTGCTGGGCAGTTCAAATTGAATGCAATCGTGTGATTCCAGGTCCGACAGTGACTGTGGAACGCCATGCTGCCGAAGGTATTCAGGAGAGGCGACGACCACCAGCTCTGCATTCTCGAGTGTGCGCGCAATCAGCGCCGAGTCATCGGGCGCTCGACCACGGATGGCCAGATCGTAACCTTCCTCAGCGAAATCTATGTTCCGGGTGCTGACGTGTACGACTACCTTGACCAGTGGGTAGCGTCGACGAAACTCGGCAAGGCGCGGTAACAGTCGAAAATGCGCATAGGGCGTCGGTGCGCTGATGCGCAATTCCCCTGAGGGCGCCTGTTGTTGGCCCGTCACTTTACGTTCCGCGTCAACCAGTTGAGTCAACGCTTGACGGCATTGCTCGTAATAGACCCGACCTGCCTCGGTCAGGCGTATCTGCCGGGTGGTGCGGACAAACAAGCGCACCGCCAGACGCTCCTCCAGGCGTGACACCGACCGGCTCACGGCGGCAGGCGTCACGCCGGCGGCCTGCGCAGCGGCAGTGAAACTTTCAAACTCGACTGCCAGACAGAACAGCTCAATGCTGCCGAGTTGCACATCGTCAAAATGCCGGGGCATCGCATCTCTCGATTGATTACATCAGGTATCAAGTAGGGGGTGTAACACGCTATCTATCCCGGTCTGACGAAAAAGTAAAGTGATCCCCTGATCAAACGGAAAACCGATCCGAACCTGCTGCCAGGCAGAGTTGGCGGTAAGCACCGACCAGTTGATCCTGCGTGAACGCGCGATTTCGCCCGCTCGGATTGGGCAGGACCCAGACCGAGGCATTACCAAAGGTCTTTGACTGAAGCCCCCATGCAATTTCTCGTTGACCAGATAATGCGCTGTACGCCGCTTTGCCGAGAAACGCCACAAAGCGTGGTGCATAGCGTGCGATCTTTTGTTCAAAATCCGCTGCGGCAGCGATGAATTCATGTGCAGACAGCTGATCCGCCCGCGCCGTTGGCCGTTCGACCACGGCGGTTAACCCACACTGATACTGCAAGATCGTCCGATCGTGTTCCGGGCGTACTTCCTCCGGCGTAAAACCGGCGAGATGCAGTGTGCGCCAGAAACGATTGCCCCGACCCGCAAAATGATGCCCCTGGGCGGCGGCCGTCATGCCCGGATTGATGCCACAGAAAATCACTGCAAGCTGCTCGGCAAGAATATCTTCGAGTCTTTCACCCACGATAAAACCTCACAAACCCGACAGCTGCCGAGGTTAACTAGCCGCAGATCACGCTGACCGCATTGCGTGCAAGTTCCGTTAATTCTTCGCGGGATTTGCCCGCCCGGGCACGTATCGAAATGCTGTGCAGCAAGGATGACGCGAGTACGGCAAGGGCTGCAGGGTCGGCATCGCTTTTCAACTCGCCGGAATTGATTGCTGCCCGCAGACGCGCTTCGAGTTCGGCATCGAGCCTGCTCAGTCGATCCGAAAGCACGTCGCGTATTTCAGCATCCTCGACGGCCTCGGTAGTCGCCGTACCAATCGCGAAACAGCCGCGCGGTTGTCCTTCGCCCGAGAAGTAGATCGACAACTGCCCCTCATAGAAACGCATCAACGCCTGCTCCAGCGTCAGTGTGTTGTCTGTCAGCGCCTCATGCATGGCCGCCGCGGCAAATTCCCAATACTGCTCAAGCGCTTTGATGTAGAGCGCGTGCTTGTCACCGAATGCCGCATAGAGGCTTGGGCGATTCATGCCGGCCGCCGTTGCGATGCTATCCAGAGAGGCGCCGGAATATCCGGTGCTCCAGAAAACCCCAAGCGCCTGCTGCAGCGCTGTCTGCGGGTCATACGCGCGAGGGCGGCCGCGGCCTTTGCCCTCTGCAGTTTTATTTTGTGCCATGTTGTACAAATTCCTTGAATGAAGGTGAGTCACGGCATATTCTTACACCATCGCACAAAATTAAGGAACCAGAAGTTCCTGAATTTCAGGTTTGTTGCAGCGGAGCTCGAACTGGGTGTTGCGGCGATGAAACAGGTGCGGCAGAGCGATCCTCCTGACGCACACGAGATTGATTGCTCACAGCAATTATTGACATCAGGGTCGCAGGCGATCGTTGCCCGTGTTAGCCCGATTTCCCGGTTAAAGGTGTATTCGATCATGACCAGACAGTTCGACATTCCAGCTTCGCAAACCTTCGAGCACCCAGGGCCGAACCAGGCCGACAGGCCCGTCAAGAAACCGTTTAAAGAGAAGTTGCGACCACTCCTTATGGTAGGCGTTCCTGCTCTCGTCGCTGCGGTTGGGTACTCACACTATGTGACGGGCGAGCCCTACGTTTCGACCGATAACGCTTATGCCCGAGTAGCGAAGGCGTCGATCAACGCTCGCGTTTCCGGACAAGTCGTCGAAATCGCGGTCGAGGACAATCAGCCTGTTCGCAAGGGCCAGGTGCTGTTTCGGATCAACCCGGAGCCGTTCCAGATCGCGATTAACCGTGCAGAAGCGCAGTTGAGCGTCGCGCGGCTTCGCATCGATGGCCTCAAGGCAAGCTACCGCCAGCAGCAGGCGGAACTGCAATCGGCCAAAGAGTCGGCTGATTTCGACCAGCGGGAATTTGCCCGCAAGAAAGCGCTGGTCGCTACCGAGTTCGTTTCGCGCGCCATTTACGAACGTGCCGACACCGACCTTAAAGTTGCCCGGCAACGAATAGCGTCGATCGAACAGCAGATCGCCAGCACGGTCGTTGCCTTGAACGGCAATCCGGACATCGAAGCCGATAAACACCCGATGGTGCGCGAGGCCAAGGCTCAGCTCGACGAAGCGCAGCTTTATCTCTCGTACGCGACGGTGTATGCGCCGGAGGATGGCATCGTGGCCAAGGTCGACGATTTGCAGGTGGGCAACTACGTCAACAGCGGTGCGCCGGCCTTTGCGCTGCTGTCCGATCGTCAGATCTGGGTGGAGGCCAACTTCCGCGAAACGGAAGTGACGCATATGCGTCGGGGCCAGGAAGCGACCATCAGTGTCGATACGTACCCTGATCACGTATTCAAGGCCCACGTGACCAGTATGAGTCCGGGTGCCGGGTCGGACTTCGCACTGCTGCCACCGGAAAATGCGACCGGCAACTGGGTCAAGGTTGTCCAGCGGGTACCGGTCCGACTCGAACTCGATGAAGTGGATCCTGCTCTGCCGCTTTTCTCGGGGACCAGCGCCACGGTCAAAGTCGACACCGGGTATCGCACGCCCTGGTGGCACCCACTCAAGGCTCTGTTGACGGCAGGTACCGACCGATGAACGCCAGTCTTGCTGGAAACCCGGCGGGAGAGGGCTCGCGCACGCTCAGGTTCGCGGCATTGCTCGCGACCTATATGCAGTCGGCGAACCTGCCTCTGCCGAATGCGGCACTGAGGTTTATTCAGGGCGCCATATCGATGACCGATGACGAGGCTGGCTGGGTATTCACTTCATACCTCGCGGCGAGCGCCATTACCCTGCCGATTGCGCAGTGGCTCGCCGGACGCTACGGCCTGAGGGTTGTGTATCAAGCCGCGATAGCCTTGTTCGTCCTTGGCTTGTTGCTCGCCATGCAGGCAACGACTCCGCTGGAGTTCGTCGGTGCGCGCATCATTCAAGGCGCCGCGAGTGGCCTGCTGGCACCGCTTTCGATGGCCATTGCAATGGAGACACTGCCACCTGCGCGGCGCGCGAAATTCGGCTCGATGTTCACGGCCATTGTGCTCTTGGGCATCGTCAGCGGCCCGAGTATCGGTGGTTGGGTCTGCGAACATTACGACTGGCGCTCGATGTTCTCCATCAGCCTTCCTCTAACGGCGTTTATCTTCGTGGTGGTGACGTTGTTGCTGGCCGAGAAAAAGGCCGAGAAAAGTCCGCCTTTCGACTTCTTCGGCGTCGGCACCTTCACGCTGGGAATGATCGGGTTGCAAATGCTGCTCGACCGCGGAGAGCGTCTGGACTGGTTTGCTTCGCCCGAGATCTGGCTGGAGGCGCTGGCAGGTGCACTGGGGCTCTACCTGTTCGTTGTTCATGTGCTGACCGCAAAGGTGCATTTCCTCAACAAGAATTTGTTCAAAGACCGCAATTTCGTGCTGTCGACGATCATCTTTTTCGCACTCGGTTTTGTGCTGTTGCCGACGATGGCCCTGACATCGCCGATGCTGGATGAAATTCTTGGATACCCACCTGACACGACCGGTTACCTGACGATACCGCGAGGTGTCGGGCTTGTCGGTGCATTTCTACTGATGGGCCGGGTTCCTGCTCGGATCGACTCGCGACTCTTTGTTGCCGCGGGTGTTGCACTGGTGGCGTATGCCAACTGGCTGATGCTCGGCTATTCGCCCTTGATGGACTGGTGGCCCGTGGCGGTGGCCGGTGCACTCCAGGGTATCGGCCTCGGCATCTTGATGCCGGCGATCAGTAAGGTGGCTTTCAGCACGCTCGATCCCAGGTTCCGCCCGGAAGGTACCGGTTTTTTCAATCTGGCCCGTGTCTATGGCAGCACCCTCGGCGTTGCCATCGTGCAAGTGTTCTTCTTCAACAACACGCAAACGATGCACGTGGCGCTGGCAAGCCATCTGACGCCTTATCGCACCGCGGCACATTCCATGACGGCGTCGACGTCCTTGCAAGCACTCGGGGGGCTCAACGAAATGATCACCGGCCAGGCGGCTTTTATCGCGGTTATCGGCCAGTTCAAGATTTTGATGCTGGCGATGCTGGTGGTGAGCCCGCTGGTTGTCTTTCTTCGCAAACCCGTTCCGACCAACTAGTTTTCGTGGAGTCTGCCCAATGAAATCCAATACGTTCGTACTCAACAGACAGCAGTTCCCAATGACGGTCGGTGCGGTGTCGGCGCTTATGTTTCTGTCCGCCTGTACCGTCGGCCCTGACTATAAAGAGCCAGCGCAGAGCCTGTCGCAGCACTATGATCAACAGGCCGAGCAGCGTCTCGGCGAGGGCGGCAACAAGGTTGCTGAACAGCACATTGAGCTGGGCAAGAAGGTCAGCGGTGACTGGTGGTCTGCCTTCCATTCGCCGAAGCTCGACAAGGTTGTACGTCGGGCAATCGACGGCAATCTTGAACTCGTGGCGGCAGATGCGACGATCCGGCAAGCGGCATCCTCTGTTGCCGCGGCTGAGGGTGCACTGTATCCGCAGGTCGATTTTGGCGCCCAGGCTGGCCGCCAACGGACCCACAACGGGCCCGAGCCAACCGTCTCCAATTTCTACTCGATTGGGCCACGGGTTGGCTTCGACCTTGACGCTTTTGGCGGTACCAAGCGGCTGGTCGAGCAGAAGGAAGCGTTTACGAGTCTGCAGAAACACCGCTACGAAGCGGCGTACCTGACCCTGACCGGCGATGTTGCGAGCCAGGCGTTGTTGGTTGCTTCGGCAAACGCGCAGATGGAAGCCGTTGAGAAACTGCTCGCCAATGACGCGAAGAACCTCGAGCTTGTGCGCATGGCGCACGCCAATGGCACCACCACGCAGATCGACGTTTCGCTGGCCGAGACACGGCTCGCTCAGGACCGCACGCTGTTGCCGCCCCTCGCTCAACAGCGTGATTCGGCACGGCATGCGCTGTCGGTCCTGACGGGAAAAGGCCCGGGAGACTGGACCGCTCCCGACTTCAACCTCGCTGAGTTTGCCTTGCCATCTAGCGTGCCAGTCAGCTTGCCCTCGGAAATGGCCCACGACCGGCCGGATGTACTGCAAGCAGAAGCTGAATTGCACATGGCCAGCGCCGCCGTCGGGGTCGCGACAGCCAATCTCTATCCCCATGTAACGCTGTCCGCGTCTCTTGCGCAGGCGGCTTCAGGCAATGGCGGCGCTGCACTCTGGAGTCTTGCTGCGGGACTGGCAGGGCCGATCTTCGATGGCGGCACGCTCAAGGCTGAACGTCAGGCAGCCGTCGACGGCTACAAGGCGACACTCGCTGACTACCAGCAAACGCTCATTCAGTCATTTGGCCAGGTCGCAGACACGCTGCAGGCAATCAACCATGACTCGGAAGAAAACCTGGCGCAGGAGGACGCATTACGCGCGGCCGAAACCAGTTTTCGTTTGAACCAGCAAGCCTACGCGCAAGGCGAGAACAGCATTCTCCAGGTGCTGGAAGCGGAACGTGCCTATGAGCAGGCGTTACTGGGTCAAATCAGAGTGAAGACGGCGCAGTATCTCGACACGGTGCGCTTGTATGTGGCACTCGGCGGTAATTCGGTGGGTGTGTCCGAGCAACGCGTTGCCAGCCGCGAAGCGCCGAAAACTGTTTATCAATAGCAGCTGCGTTTTACCAGAGACCACTATCGCCATTGCGGCTGTAGCCCCAGACATCGGAGTAAAGACATGTCATACGAAGCGTTTCACGATGAACTTCGCGATACAAAGTTCCCTATTGTCCACGGATCGGGTGCGATGCCAGCGGTTGGATTTGGCACGCTGTTCCGGGATCTGAGCGTGACAACACAAGCCGTCAAGCACGCGCTGGAAACAGGCTTTCGCCATTTCGATTGTGCAGAGCGCTATCGAAACGAAGACAAGGTCGGAGTGGCGATAAAGGAATTCCTGGATACTGGTAAGGTCCGGCGCGAAGACCTGTTTATTACCACAAAGCTGTGGAACACCAACCATCGCCCCGAGCGGGTTCTGCCGGCTTTTGAAGCCAGCTGCCGACGGCTTCAAGTGGATTACATCGATTGCTACCTCGTCCACACACCCTTCGCCTTTCAACCGGGCGAAGACCAGGAACCAAGAGACGAGCAGGGGAGAATCGTTTACGACTCCGGCGTGACATTAATCGAGACTTGGCGAGCACTTGAGCGCTTGGTTGATGAGGGGCGGTGCAAGTCCATCGGGTTATCCGACATTACACTGCAGGCATTGCAAGAAATTGTGGCAGTGGCCCGGATAAAACCTGCCGTCGTGCAGGTTGAATCGCATCCTTATCTGCCTGAATGGGAACTGCTCGAGTTTTGTCGGCAGCATGGAATTATCGTCCTTGCCTTTGCACCACTGGGGCATGGCATGCAGCCGAACGTACTGGAAGACGCGGTGATCACAGGCGTCGCCCGGCGCTTGCAACAGACTCCGGCTCAAGTTGCGTTGGCCTGGTCCGTACAACGTGGCGTGGCTTTCCTGACCACGTCTGCAACGTTGAGCCATATCCAGGAAAACTTTGCGATTTCTACCCTGCCTCACAGGGCCATGCTTGAAATCAAGGACGATATTACGACCCGCGTACGATTCAACTCGGTGGTGGAAACCGGTGTGCCCGGATTTATTCCGGGCAAAAAATAACGCATGACAAGGGGGTGGTCTTTTGCAAGGCCGCCCCTTTTTTCGATACGAATAACTCTTCACGCGAGACATGCCTGGAGAGCATGCTGGTTTTTTACTTATCTGCGGAGGCGGTAACGATGGACGTTTTCCAGACCATGCGCTTCTTCGCAGCTGTCGCTCAGAGCGGCAGCTTTACGGCGGCGGCTGAGCTGTTGGACACCACCACAACTAACGTTTCCAAAGCGGTTTCCAGTCTGGAGGCCAGGCTTCAAACACGGCTGATTAACCGCACGACCCGACGCCTGGCGTTGACCGAGGCAGGTGTGCGCTATTTGCAGCGCTGCGAGAAAATTCTTGAGGAGGTACGTGAGGCCGAAGAGGAAGCGGGTACCGCGCAGGTCATGCCCGTTGGCAGGCTCAAGATCCACGCGATGGGAGCCGTCGGTAATCATTACGTGATCAAAGCCATTGCCAAGTATAGAGAGACTTATCCCTTGGTAATGTTTGATTTGACACTGACCAATCGACTACCTGACTTGCTGGAGGAGGGCTATGACATATCGATTGTTTTGGCGCGGGATCTACCCGATTCCGGGTTTGTCGCTCAGCGGCTCGGCATCACTTACAGCATTCTCTGTGCCTCGCCCGCGTACCTGAAGAAACGCGGGATTCCCGATTCCACGAGATCGCTTGGCGAACATGATTGTTTGAGAATTGTGAATACGGTAATGCCGGTTGAAAACTGGGTATTTGAGGGGCCCGAAGGCGTGGAGACCGTCAACGTTCCATTGTCGCCATTTCACGTTAATACCGCCGACGCCATGACTGTTGCCATAACGAATGGGATGGGGATTGGTATTCAGCCGATTGCGTCGGCAGTCGACGGACTCAGGGCCGGCACGTTAGTGCGCGTACTGCCGGAGTATCATTTTGAAGAGTTCAACTTGTTTGCCATTTATCCATCACGAAAGTTCGTGGATGCAAAAATAAAGACATGGGTGGAATTTCTTAAAGATTACATTCCGAGTTTGCTCGCATCCGATGAAGAAATCGTTCGCTCGGCCAGAAAAGACAACAGCTTTCGAGCTCGCTAGCGCGGCAGGTATGGAGTGTCGACCCTCCATCGTCCGCACAGTGCTCAACCGTTTGAACAGCCCGTTCCCATGACTTGATACTGAAGGACGTGCTGTTGACCGTGAGAGTCTTCATAGGTCATTTGAACAGGAACCGGCCCGCACTGGTCCGCAGCGTCTGTCATTGCAATGACTTTTTTAATGTCGAGCTTGGTTGCGTAAGTGTAACTTTCTACCGGTGTCTGACGGGTGGCGACTGTTGAATGGCTCTCGTCTGCAAATGCTTGTGCGCCTAAACTGCCAAGCGCAAGGAAGATCGCAACTTTTGACATATTCATCATGTTCATCATATTCACCGTATCGCTCAAGGGGTTGACCTGCATCGTTTTTACCTCGAGAGCTAGTTGATGTTTATTCAATGTGCTCACCGGGTAGGAACGATGCTAGATGTTTATCCCTTTCCCAGACAGCGGCCTATTGGACAAACACTGTTGTCGGATTTCGCATGAATAGAATGCTACGGGGACAGTCAGAACCACGGCTCAGGTTCACACGAACAGGTCGTAAGACAGTTTGCTGATCAGGATCACCAGCAACACCAGGAACAGGCTCCGGACAAAGGGCACGCCTTTACGAACCGCCAGCCAGGTGCCGGTCAGCGCGCCAAGGATGTTGAATGCGGCCATGGGGAGGGCGATCAGGTAGAGCACGTTACCCGTGGGAATGAAGAAAATCAGCGCCGCGACGTTGGTCGCGATGTTCACCAGTTTGGCCGACGCCGAGGCATGCAGGAAGTCGAAGGCGAAGCAGCGGATAAACAGGAAAATCAGGAAGCTGCCGGTGCCGGGACCAAACAGTCCGTCGTAGAAGCCAATCGCACCGCCGATGACGATCGCCAGCAATTTCTCCCGGGTACCGATGTGCATGGGTTTGTGCAGGGCGCCGAAGTCCTTTTTCCAGAAGGTGTAGATCGCCATCAGCACGATCAACACCAGCACTGCCGGCCGGATCACCGACTGCGGGACGGACGACACCGTGGCCGCGCCGAAGAAGGACATGACAAAGGCCGCACAGGCAGCGGGAATCACCAGCCCCCAGTCGATCACCACCTTGCGCACGAAAGACCGGGCCGCGAATGCGGTGCCGCACGCTGCCGCGACCTTGTTGGTACCCAGCAGTGCCGCGGGTTGTGCCGTGGGCAGCACGTTGAACAGCGCAGGTATCTGGATCAGTCCGCCGCCACCCACCGCCGCATCAATCAGGCCGGCAGCAAAGGCGAACACGCAAAGGATGACAATATCGATCATGAATTCAGGCCCTGACGATGAAGGAGTGGTGAAGGTCCAGCGGTGTGGATTGAGCGGGAAGGTTAACGGAACGACTTTTTTTGTGTTGCAATGCCACATTGTGAAAAGTGCAACGAGGTGGTGAATGGCACTGGATATGTTGGGGGAGCTCGAAGCCTTTGCGACGGTGGCTCGCAAGCGCAGTTTTGTCGCGTCGGCACGCTCGCTGGGGCGCTCCCCGAGTTCGCTGACCCGCGCCGTTCAAGCCCTGGAGGAAAGCGTCGGGGTCAAGTTGTTCAATCGCTCCTCTAATGCCGTGAGCTTGACCGAGGCGGGCGAGCGCTTGTTGCCCCACGCCTACAAAATGCTGGATCTGCAACGTGAAGCGGATGAAGACCTGGCCGGAATCAGCGGCCAGGCCTACGGCTGGGTCCGCTTTTCCGCCCCCGAGTTTCTCGGCCACGGGGTATTGCCCCGGCTGATCGCGCAGTACGGTGAGCGTTATCCAGACGTGAACGTCGATGGGATTTTCACCGATGACACCATCGACCCGGCCAAGAGCAAACTGGACTTCTCGATTCGTGGCGGGTATCCGCAATCCAGTGACCTGATCGGCTTTCCGCTCTGGAGTTATTCACGATACCTGTACGCCAGCCCCGGGTACCTGGAGCGGCGCGGGACACCCGACTCCATCGAAGCGCTGGAGGCGCACTCGCTGATCCTGCACACGGCGCCGCGGATTCTAAAAGACTGGAATTTTCGCAGTGAGACGCAGGCCATCAGCTTTCGGGCTGATCCCAAGTTTCGCTTCAACTCCGGTTCGGCGGTGTTCCAGGCGGCCCTGGCGGGCGTCGGTATCGCCCGCCTGGCGGACTGGGTCGCAGAGCCCGAAGTGGAAGCGGGGCGCCTGCTCCGGGTCTGCCCCGAGTACATGCTCACCTCCAGCAGCGGCGAAAGCCCACAGATGCACGCGGTGTACCCGGCCGGGAATCTGCCGCTGCGGGTGAAGTCTCTGCTGCAGGTGATCCGTGGCTTTGGCGAGAGTCTGGACCGAAAACGCGCGTTACCGCTGATCAAAACCGGATTGCAGGGGATGGGCTGACCCTGCAAGTCGGTTGGCGGCGATTGTGTGGGGGGGCTTGAGCCAATCAAAACGGAGACCTTCAAAATTGATCGATACATGCCCTCTTACTGGATCGACCTGATCGCAGACGCGCCGCTCATCGACACTTAAACCCCTTTCGATGGTGATCCATTACCAGCGGCAACAACTGATCCAAAGCTGCCCTTTGTGAAAGGCAGCTAACGGCTGTGAATTCAACCGGTTGATGCAACACAAACATGGGCCAGAGTGCCAAATCGCGCATCCTGACGATCTGATTGGAGGAGTTCGACCTGCCGCCCTCCCACCAACGCGCAGGGTTGTCCGACGCATCGGTTCTTCAGCATCCCGCTAGGGCAACGTGTCGCGCTTGGCGAAGATGCTTGCCATTTCCGCCGCGTTCTCGGTTCCCCAGTTGCACAGCGGGACGATCGCCTCAGCCAGGCTGCGGCCGAGCGGGGTCAGCGTGTAGTCCACGCGCGGGGGCACTTCTTTGTAGTCGGTCCGCGCCAGCACGTGGTCGGCTTCCAGATCCTTCAATTGCTGGATCAGCACCTTGTCGCTAACGCCCGGGATCAAACGCTTGAGCTCGCCGTAGCGCTTCGGGCCGTCGCGCAGGAAAAACAAGACCAGCGGTTTCCATTTGCCCGAAATGATGCGCAGCGTGGCGTTGAGCCCGCATCCGGTACCGCAGATTTCAGAAGTCGTCGTCATTTTTTGATACTTACCAAAAGGTGCATACTTGCCCTTAGGTTATCAGAGCTGCATCCTCGTTCTCAAGCAAGCAATTCCTGCTTGGGTACAACTCCAACGAAGGATGCACGACATGACCAGACTGAATGGAAAGACCGCCGTGATTACCGGCGGCGCTACCGGCATCGGCCGGGCCGCGGCAAAGCGCTTCATCGAGGAGGGCGCCTTCGTCTTCATCTTTGGCCGCCGACAGGAAGCGCTCGACGCCGCTGTGGCCGACCTTGGACCCAATGCCCGCGCGGTGAAGGGCTCGGTCTCCGATCTGGCCGACCTCGACCGACTCTACGCGGCGGTGAAGGCCGAGCGCGGAACCCTCGACATCGTCTTCGCCAATGCCGGGGCGGGAAGCCAGCTTGCGCTCGGCAAAATCACTGCCGAGCACATTGACGAAATCTTCGACACCAACGTGAAGGGTTTGATCTTCACGGTCCAGAAGGCGCTACCTCTGATGGGGCAGGGCGGTTCGATAATCCTGACCGGGTCGAGCGCAGGCACCACGGGCGCCCCGGCATTCAGTGTCTACAGCGCAAGCAAGGCAGCAGTGCGCAACCTCGCGCGGACCTGGGCGGAGGACCTGAAGGGTACCGGCATCCGGGTAAACGTGCTGTCGCCCGGGCCGACTGCGACCGAACTTGCGAAGGCAGCGTTAGGCGAGGAAGGCATGAAGGTCTTCGCCTCGATGAATCCGCTCCAGCGCATGGCCGATCCGGCGGAGATCGGAGCGGCAGCCGCGTTTCTCGCATCGCAGGACAGCAGCTTCATGACCGCAAGTGAGGTCGCCGTCGACGGCGGCCTGGCGCAAATCTGACCCGCCGCGCCCGGCCGGTCACTCCATTCGATAGTGGGAGCCGCTGGGCGTGGTAAACCTGAGGAAAGTATATGAGCTATGCAATTATCGGCTTCGGCAATATCGGTCAGGCCTTGGCCAAGGCGTTTGCCCGCAACGGCATCGAAGTATCCGTTGCAACCACGCGCGACCCGCAAAGCTTTGCGTCCGCCGCAGCAGCGATCGGACCTCAGATCATTCCCAAAAACCTGGTGGACGCGGTCAAGGCGGACATCGTCTTTTTGGCTGTCCGTTTCGAGTCGCACCCGGATGTCGCCAAGGCGTTGCCGACCTGGAAGGGGAAGACCATCATCGATATGACCAATGCCTACGGCGTGTCCCCTGAAGAACTGGGAGGAGAGCCATCTTCCAGAGTCGTCGCGCAGGCCTTTACTGGTGGACGACTGGTCAAGGGCTTCAACCATTTGGGCGCTGCCGTCCTTGGCCAGGATCCGGCCGTACAGGGTGGCAGGAGAGTCGTGTTTCTGGCGAGCGACGATGACGGCGCCGCAACGGAAGTGGGTGCGCTTGCAGAAAATCTCGGTTTCTCGCCGATCAAACTGGGTGGGCTTTCGGAAGGTGGACTGCTTGTGCAGGCGCGCGGAAATACCTGGGGTCAACTGATCTTCAAGGACTTGGTCAAGTTTGGCTGATGCATCGCGATCGCAAATGTTGATGCGGTCCTGGCCACAACTTATACGAATGGGTAAGCGCTCAATAATGAAGGAGAGGAATGATGATGCTTGATAATGAAAGAATAATCAGAGAACTCTGCGCCGCTGCGGAAGGCCAAGGAACGGATATCGAGAAATTTGTTTCCATGTTCTCTGAGGAAGGATACATGTGGGATATGGCATCCGGCATGAAGTTTCGCGGCAAGGCCATTGGTGAATCTATCGCGGGTATGGTCAGTGCGTTCCCCGATGTCCACCGTGAGATATTCAACATCCATGTCGCGGGAGACGTCGTCGTTGTCGAACTCGCGATTCGGGGAACGCACAAGGGTGATCTGCCTCTTGCTTCAGGGACGCTAGCTCCCACGGGTAAGAAGATAGATGTCCCGTCATGCGATGTTTTCCACCTCGAAGGCGGGAAGGTCAAATCTTTCCATTGCTACAACGAGGCTTCTGCGATGCAGCAACAACTCGGCCTCGTCCCCGGCTGAATGACGGACACCACGCGATCCTCTGTAAGAGCAATGGAGAAGTCTTTATGAGCAATCAAGAGAATATCCAGATTGTGAAGGACTTTTTTGCAGCAATGGGCGGCGGCGATAGGCAAGGTCTGCTGGCGTTGTCTGCCGAAGATATCGAGTGGATTATTCCGGGAGAGGGTTGGCCGCTGGCCGGCACGCACCGCGGGCACGCAGGATTGGCAAACGTGCTTCAGAAGGCTTCCGCAGAGATGGAAGTTTCCTCCCCGCAGCCCCCCGAGTTCGTAGCACAGGGAGACCGGGTTCTGGTCGTCGGCTTTGCTACGGGGAAAGTCAAAGCCACGAACAGGACGTTTGAGGACCATTTTGTCTTCGCCATCACTGTTCGCAATGGCAAGCTGACGAACATCCGGGAGTACGTCGACACGCAAGCATTGGCGCGGGCCTCAGAAATGGTCGCGAGCCCTCGGACCTGAGTCATCGGAACCGATACCAACTCATTTGCGCGCCATGACAGGGCGCGTTCGCTACCTTGTTCATCCCCCGCTCTCAGGAAAGAGGCACCCGCCATTGCGGACCAGCGCCTTCACTTCCTCGCTCACCTGCATGGGGTTTTGACTTAATCGAGCAACTAAATCCTCGTGGCGCCGCACGTACGACTTCGAATCATGCTTCGCGCTCCAGAGCACAATGTTGATCACGATGGGAATGAGGTCCAGGCCCTTCTCGGTCAACGTATAAAAGTCCTTGCGCCTGTCGTCGGGGCTGGGCGCCTTCGAGAGAACGCCTTGCTCCTCAAGAAAGGCAAGTCGGGAAGCAAGAACATTGGTCGCGATTCCCTCTTCCGATTTCAGAAACTGGCCATACGTCTTCTTTCCAACAAAAACGATGTCGCGAATGATCAAGAGCGACCACCGGTCGCCGAAAATCTCCACGCCGTAGTTCACCGCGCAATGGGATCGAAAGTCTTCTTTAAGAGTTGTCTTCATGGCTGGATCTTAGCATCGCTTGCATGTCGCAAGTAAAATCCTATTGATCACTTGCTTTTTGCAAGTAAAGCGACCAGCATGGATCGCACGTTGAATGAGTTCGCCGGATCGCACCAGCAGCCTTGGAATGATCAACCCCATACCTGCAAGGAAACTGCGCATGAGCACTATCAGCATTATCGGCTCAGGTGACATGGCCGCAGCGATCGGCGGCCTTGCCGCCAAAGCCGGACACACCGTCGAGGTGATGAGTCGTGACGCCGCCAAGGTGCGGGCGCTGGTCGAGCAGATCGGAGCCGGCGCCACGACAGGAACGTTCGGCGCCGCCCCGGCCGGGGATATTGTCATCCTGGCGGTTCCCTATTCCGCCGTTCTCGACGTGGTGAAGCATTACGGCGAAGAATTGGCAGGCAAGCTTCTTGTCGACATCACCAACCCCGTTGCTCCCGACTTCACAAGCTTTGTGACCCCTGAGGACAGTTTCGGTGCACAGGAGATCGCCAAAGCCGCGCCTGCCGACGCCGAAGTCGTCAAGGCGTTCAGCACTCAGTTCTCCCACGTCCTGGCTGCCAGTTCTGTCGAGGGTAAGCCGTTGGACGTGTTCATCGCCGGGGACGACGCGCAGGCGAAGGCACGCGTCTCGGCATTCATCGAGAGCCTCGGATTACACCCGATGGACACCGGGCCGCTGCTCATGGCGCGAACGCTGGAGCACGCCTGCCTGCTTTCGCTGGGCCTCATCGCCCACTCCGTCAAGCACAGCCACTTCTCAATCGGCGTCAGCCTTCTCGGCTGACCGCACCCGCAGCACCCTTTTTTTATCTCACTTACAAGGAACACCAACATGCGCGTTTTCGTTACTGGCGGGACCGGCCATTCCGGTCCGTACATCATCTCCGACCTCATCGCCGCCGGCCACGAGGTCACCGCTTTGGCCCGGTCGGACAGCGCGGCGCAGGCGATCACTGCGCTCGGCGCAAAGGTGCGTCGCGGTGATCTCGATGATCTCGAGGGGCTCAAGGAGGCGGCTGCAGCCGCCGACGGCGTAATCCACGTCGCGCACCGACAAGACCTGCTTCCGGTCGGCGGGATCGACGCTGTTGCCGCAGCGGAGGTCCAGATCATGCTCGCATACGGTGATGCACTGGCTGGAACGGGGAAGCCGCTGGTCGTGTCGGGAAGCATCGGTTCGCCGACTAACGAGGGTTGGCCGGTTCCAGGGCCGCTCCAGAGCCGACCGGCGACCGAGGAGGATCCGGCTCTTTCTCCGGCTGGCGATCAATATAAGGGCTCGCTGCGGGTTCGGAACATCGTCGAGCTGACTGCAATCGGTCTCGCAGAGCGGGGCGTGCGGTCTTCGGTCGTGCGCATTTCTGAAATCATGCACAGCTCAACCGACAAGGCCGGATTCCTTCAGGTTCTAATCGGTCAAGCAAAGGAAAAGGGCGTCGTTGGCTACCMCGGCGACGGCTCCAACCGGTGGGCGGCAGTGCATGCCCGCGACCTCGCTACCTTGTTCCGCCTGGCGCTGGAGAAGAGTCCCGCTGGCAGATCCTGGCATGCGGTTGCTGAAGGGGCGATCCCGTACCGCGAGATCGCGCAGGCCATTGGCAGCCGTCTGAACCTTCCCGTCGTGCCCATTCCTGTGGACGTAATGATGGGGCCGGGCTTCTTCGGCTTCCTCGCGAATCTGGTGACGCTGGATACCCCGGCGTCGAACGATATCACGCGCCAGATGCTCGGCTGGACACCAACGCAGCCCGGCCTGTTTGCCGATATGGACAACGGCCACTACTTCCCTGCTGCCTGAGTGAGCTGAGGCTGTTCGCCGGGTCGCAACGAGCCCGGCACCCACGGGATATTAACCGGGGGAAGCCTGTTCAGAGAGACTGCGGGCAAAACCCCAACTCATTTGGAGATTACACATGAGCACTATCAGCATCATCGGTTCAGGAGGCATGGCTGCGGCCATCGCCGGTCGTGCAGCCAAAGCAGGACACACCGTCGAGGTGGTCAGCCGCGACCCCGCCAAGGCGCAGGCGCTGGTCGACAAGCTGGGAGCCGGAGCGACCACAGGAACCTATGGGGCCGCGCCCGCCGGCGACATCGTCATCCTTGCCGTGCCGTACACCGGCGCGGCGTCGGTGGTGGCCGATTACGGGGACGCCCTCGACGGCAAGGTGATCATCGACATCACCAACACGGCCTCGCCGGACCTCACGGGCCTCGTCTCTCCCGCCGGCAGTTCTGGTGCGCAGGAAATCGCCAGGATCGCCCCCGCCAGCGCGCATGTCGTGAAGGCATTCAATACCCTTTTCGGCCACGTCCTTGCCAAGGGAGGCCCCCTCGACGCGTTCATCGCCGCCGACGATTTGGAGGCCAAGGCGCGCGTCTCGACGTTCATCGAAAGTCTCGGGCTGCGTCCGTTGGATGTCGGCGGCCTGCACATGGCCCAGACGCTCGAGGCGCTCGGCCTGATGATGATCGGCCTGGCGAAAAACGGCGCCGGCACTTGGGACATTGCCTTGAAAGTCGATATCGGCTGAGTCTCCGACACCACGCCCTTCACCGGCAGGTCCACAAGGTATCTGATCAGAACGGACGCGATCAGATGCGAGAGATGCGGAGAGATTTCGATGAACACACAAAAGAATGTTCAGGTTGTTAAGGACTTCTTTACAGCAATGGGCCGCAGCAATAGGCGAGACCTACTGGCGCTGACTTCCGAAGATATTGAATGGATCATTCCGGGCGAGGACTGGCCGCTGGCTGGCACGCATCGCGGGCACGCGGGATTGGCAGATCTGCTTCAGAAGGCTTCCGAAAAGATGGAAACATCAGTCATGGAGTTCCACGAATACGTAGCGCAGGGAGACCGGGTTCTGGTCGTCGGCTTCGCCAGGGGGAGAATTAAAGCGACGAATAAGACGTGGGAGGACGATTGGGTCTTCGCCATTACTGTGCGAAATGGAAAACTGACGAACATCCGGGAGTATCTCGATACGCAAGCACTGGCGCGGGCCTCCGAGATGGACGCGGGCTCCAGTCCCTGACCCATCGAGATCGATACCACATTATTCAACATCTATGTCGCGGAGAATGTCGTAGTCGTCGAACTCGCAATTCGGGGGACGCATAAAGGTGAGCTGACACTTGCCTCAGGGACTGTCGCTCCAACGGGCAAGACAATAGATGTTCCGTGCTGTGACGTTTTTCACCTGGAGCGTGGCAAGGTCATATCCTTTAATTGCTACAACGCGGCTTCCGTAATGCAGCAGCAACTTTGCCTTGCCAGCAGCTGATGAGCGGCGCTGGGGACTGCATCAAGCTCTTCCTCACCTCTGTCGCCACCGTCGTCCACACTTGAAGGGCTTCGCCAAGGAAGCGCGAGCAGCGTGGTCATCTGCGCACTATGGATCTTTGGTGGGGGATGGCAATCGGCGGCTTCATATGGCCGTGTGATTGGTCGATGTCTCCATCCGCCTGCATGAAAGGCAAATTCAGTCGAAACTTGCTTTCAGCGAATGGCAGCTTCTGGCCGATTGCCGCCAGTCGCGAGGAGTTGTAACCAACCCAAAGCGGATATCTCACATGAGACAAAAGGCCTCTTAAACCATAACTTCCCCCTTGAGTTTTCTACTCCCCCCAAAGTTTCTCAATGATCCCAATCCATCCATTGATGAACCGTTTGAACCAGTGAAGGGGGGAGCGCAGTCAAAGGCGCGTACGGGCGTCACCCCACGCGCCAATCAGTCATTTACCGGCATCCAGTACGATGCGATAACGAGCCTTGCCACTGCGCAGGTGGTCGATGGCTTCGTTGACCCGGCTCATGGGGAAGTGCTCGACCTGCGGCAGGATCTGATGGCGTACGCAGAATTCCAGCATGGTCGCCGTGGTACTGGGTGAGCCGACCGGCGAGGCGGATATGCTCTTTTGTTGAGGAAGCAGATTGAACACGTGCACTGGAATCGCGCCAGGCACGGCGCCAACAAAATGCAGGCGGCCCTTGCCGCGCAGGGTTCCGAGCATGGCTGGCCAGTCGAGGTCGGCGTTGGCGGTGACCAGCAGGAAATCCAAAGTGCCGGCGATGGACTTCAGTGCGTTACTGTCGGTTGAGGCGACCACGTTGTGCGCGCCCAGGCGCCTGGCTTCGTCCTGTTTGCTCAACGACGAGGTAAAGGCCGTGACTTCGCAGCCCCAGGCGTTGAGGAAGCGCAGTGCCAGATGACCGAGGCCGCCGATGCCCACTACGCCGACCCGGTCAGTGGGCTTGACGTCGAATTCCACCAGTGGATTGAACACCGTCGAGCCGGCGCAGAACAGCGGGCCTGCCATGGCCGGGTCGAGTCCGCTCGGTATTGGAAGGGCCCAGGCCCAGTGCGAACGCAGGCGGTCGGCGAAGCCGCCGTTGCTGCCGACTATGGTGGGTTGGACGGTGCTGCACAGATGGTGGGAGCCTCCGATACACGAGGAGCAATGCATGCAACTGCCTTTGTACCAACCAATGCCCACCCGTTGCCCCACGTCGAGACCGCGTACCTGTGCGCCGACTCGCACGATACTGCCGACCACCTCGTGGCCGGGAATAAAGGGATACTGGCTGATGCCCCATTCGTTATCGATCAGCGACTGGTCGGAGTGGCAGACGCCGCAATACTCCACGGCGACTTCTACCTCCTCTTCCCCCAATGGACCGGGATCGTAGCTGTAGCGCTCCAGTGGAGCGCCGGCCGCCGTTGCGGCCCAGCCGGTGAAGGAAGTGAGTTCGGTGCTAGCGCTCATTGGATACCTCCAGATCAGGAGACAGGTTTGGTACCTCAGGTGCCGCGGCGGAGCTAGGGAAGTGTAGCGTATCGCTTGCCGTCGTCCTGGTTCTCGCAAGCCGGCTTGCTGTTCCCCCCAAACTACCGGTCCATAGCGTGGGGATGTCCTGGCTCTCATTGTGCGGTCAGAAAAACCTAATGGGTTATTCGCAACCAGCCATGATTAAAAAGGTTCGATAAATAAACAATGTCCTATTCTTTGGTGTAGATGTTGAACTGTTTACCTGGGATGGTCACCCAGGAAGCAATTGTTTTTGCCCCGGATGGGCCAGCTTTGGTTGTATGAACGTCTTTCGCCGCAAGTTGATAGCTCTCGCCTGCGCGAACGGTTTTCGCGGGTTGCCCATCAATAAGAACGATTATTTCTCCTTGGATGACATACACAATCTCCGGTCCGATAGCCCGGTGACGCGGTTTTTCTGCATTGGGCGGAAACTCCGAGATCCCCATACCCAACTCACGATTAGTTCCATTTACGGCAATCCTCTGCAATGTTTCTGTCTCTTTTGCGGCAGGCGCAATACCTGCAGCCATGGCTGGATGAGCAGCCATCATGGTTCCGACTAAAATAGAAATGGATAGATATTTATTCATGGTTGATGCTCAGATTTATTATCGCTAACAGTACAGTTTTTCTGTGTTGTCAGCTTCTGATATCCAACACCCGTTACACCTCTTGAGCCGCCACAACCACCGCCCCGCGAGCGATCAACAGCTCCCGCAGCACCGAGCGATGGCAGTGGCGTTCTTCCTTGCAGTAGCAGCCGATTGCCAGCGACGTTTGATGGGACAGGGCAGCCAGCAGATCCAGCAGTTGGCTGGGGGCGGGGTGGTTCATTTCGGCCTTGAATTTACGTCGAAAGGCTTCCCAGTGTTTTTCGTCTTCCGCAGCTTTGGCTTCTGTTACCAGCTCCGCGCTGGGCGACAGGGCCGGGAGCCAGGTGTCGTAGAAGTCGCGGCTGGCGAATTCGGCTTTCGGAACGCCGCGCGGTGGGCGGCGGACTGTGCCCAGGCGCAGCCCTTCATGGGGTGTACGGGGCGTGCCCAATTGCACGATATGGATAGGCATTCATGCCTCCATTAATGATGACTGCGCTCAAGCCAGTCAGCGGCCGAGCGGCAGATGCAGATCCCCAGGAAGTAAGCTGACATCGCCAGCCACAACCCCATGACCCAAGGGTTGGCGGTCGGATGGTTGAGGACCAGTGACAGGCTGCACAGCAACCAGATGGACGTCACGGCAATGTTGATCGGCATGAACCGCCGCACCCGAAACGGGTGCAGGAACTTCATCCGGGTCACCGTCAACAGCGCCAGGCCGATAATGGTCAGCAGCGTCAGCCAGGGTGTCGGCGCAATGATGTAGAGGCACAGGGTGACGACGTTCCAAGCAGCGGGGAAGCCCTGGAAGTAGTTGTCCTTGCTCTTCATGTTGACGTTGCAGAAGCAATAGAGCGACGAGACCAGGATCACCGAGGTGGTCAGCAGCGGGGTGTAGGCCGGCAAGTCGATGTAACGGTAGATGAACAGGGCCGGGATGAACACGTAGGTCAGGTAGTCGATGACCAGATCCAGTATGGAGCCGTCGAGATGCGGCAGTACCGTTTGCACATTCACCTTGCGCGCCAGCGCGCCGTCCACACCGTCGACGATCAGCGCCACGCCCAGCCACAGCAGGCAGGCCCTGGGCTGGTTATCGAACAAGGCGAGGGTCGCCAGGAAGGCGGTCACCACACCGGTTGCGGTAAAACCGTGGGCGCCCCAGGCTTTAAGCGTGGCCATGCGTCGGGTCGTTATCAAGGGAGCGTTCTCCAGCGAATAAAACGGGCCAGTTGCTACCACCGACGGGGTCACCGGCAACCTGGCTGGGCTGCACCTATCGACCGGCTATCGGGCGATAAGGTTCACCTGCACTCAAACGACCCGAAGTCGACACCCATTAAAAATAGACCATCTCCTGTCGCTGCCATGTTTATCGAGCAGTACTTTTTGCCGGTCAGCGTTCAACTACCGACCTGTGCCTGGATGTGCAATTACGCAAGATTGTTCAAGACAGAAGGTTGATCGGCTGACACAGTTAGCGACCTTTCCTTCGTTGTAGAGCGCTATGTCTGACAATCCATTGCCGCGCAGTGCTTTCCTGCGCGGTGCCGCTGCCGTCATGCCCTTGTCCCTGGCGACCGCGCCATGGGGGCTGTTGGCAGGTTCGATGGCCATTGAGGCCAACCTCACTCCACTGCAAGGCCAGGGCTTGTCGAGCATCGTCTTTGCGGGTGCTGCGCAGTTGGTCGCGATCGGGATGCTCAAGGGCGGCGCCGGGATTTTCTCGATTCTGCTGACCACCTTGCTGCTGACCTCGCAACACCTGCTGTACGGCATGAGCATGCGTCCGGTGGTTTCGCCGTTGCCGGGTCGCTGGCGGGTGGGGCTGGGCTTTTTGCTCACCGACGAGCTGTTCGCACTGACCAGTCAATTTGACCAACGGCAGTTCAACCGCTGGTACGCCCTCGGGGTGGGCCTGACCTTTTATGTGGCGTGGAATCTCTTCACCCTGGCCGGGATTGTGCTGGGCAGCAGCATTCCGGGCCTTGAACGCCTGGGCCTGGATTTTTCCATCGCGGCCACATTTATCGCGTTGATCACCCCCGTGGTGCGCAACGTTCCGACGGTCGTCTGTGTGGCGGTTTCGCTGTTCTGCTCGGTGCTCTTCAATTATTGGCACTGGGGCTCGGCGCTGGTGCTGGCCGGCTTGCTGGGAATGAGTGCCGGGTTTGTCTGCAACAAGTTTTATGGAGCGCGCACATGATGGTCTGGGCGGTTATTTTCGGAATGGGCATGCTGGTTTTTCTCAACCGCTATGTGTTCCTTGAACCACGGTTGCCCGTGCGCCTGAGCAGCAACGCGCGGCAATTTCTCGGATTTGCGGTGCCCGGCATGCTCACGGCGATCTGCGGGCCGATTGTGTTCATGCCCGACCATCAACTGAATCTGCAGTACGACAATCCGTACCTGATCAGCTCACTGGTCGCCATCGGCCTGGTGCTCTACACCCGCAGTACCCTGATCAGCATGCTGCTGAGCATGGGCTTCTTTTTCCTGCTGCGCTGGTGGCTGTGACGCGCTGCCTCATTTTTTCGAGGTTTTGCTGCTGCCGGGAATGTGCAGGTAATTCATCACGCTTTCGGTGAGTTCGGTCGCCAGCTTCACCGCTTCTTTGTTACGCGCCATCACGCCGGCAACCAGGCCTTCGATCAGCGCCAGTACCGCGATATTGGAACTGGTCAGCACCGGGTGGTCGGCCGGCGCAAACAACACGTGCTGAGCGATGTGAGTCAGGGGCGAGGCGGGCGAGTCGGTGATCGCCAGTACCGTCGCGCCACGCTCATGGGCAAAGCGCGACAGTTGCAGGGTGTCGAGGGAATAGCGCGGTAGCGAGATCGCCAGCAGCACGTCCTGATCGGTAATTGCAGCCAGTCGATAAGCGGCGTTTTCGTTGCCGCCTTCCATGCTGATCGCCGTGGCGTCGGCGCAGAACGGCATCAGTGTCGAGGCCGCGAGACCGGCCATGTAGACACTGTTGCCAAACCCGAGGATGTAGATCTTGCGCGCCTCGATCAGGCAGGTGACCACGGCTTCGAAGGTGTCGGGGTGATTGTTGGTGCCAGCGGTGCCTAGATTGCTGGTGGCGCTCTGGATCTGCTCATGCAGACCGAACGCACCCCCGGGGCGGTGCGCCAGTTCGTTACGCAGTTTGTCTACCGGGGAGACCATCTGCTGCAAGGTTGCGACCAGTTCGGCTTTCATGCCGCTGTAACCGCCCAGGTCCAACGCCTTGGCCAGACGGTTGACCGCCGCCGGTGAGGTGGCAGTTTCATGGGCCATCTCTTCGATGGTCAGTGTCGCGGCTTTCAGCGGATGGCGCAGGATGAAGTCCGCCACCTTGCGCAGTGACGGCTGCAAGTCGGCAAGAATTTCTGCCAGTTTGCGCATGACCGGCGCGGCGTAGACCGTGGTGTTTTTCGAAGGAGTAGGCATAACCGGCTCAACATCCGCAGGAGGTTGGAAGGGACCAGGTCTGGTCCCTGACATGAGTGCGCGCCAGTGTATCCGAAGCCGACCGTTGGCGTGCAGCACCCGGAACGGTCGGCAAGCGGCTTACTTCAGGCTGCCGGCCAAGAACTGCTGGAGGCGTTCGGACTGTGGGTTGACCAGCACTTCACGCGGATTGCCACGCTCTTCGACCTGGCCTTTATGCAGGAACACCAGTTGGTTCGACACCTCCCGGGCAAAACCCATTTCGTGGGTCACCACCACCATGGTCCGGCCTTCCAGGGCTAGGTCCTGCATGACTTTAAGCACTTCGCCGACCAACTCCGGGTCGAGCGCCGAGGTCGGTTCATCGAACAACATCACCTCTGGCTCCATCGCCAACGCACGCGCAATCGCCACGCGCTGCTGTTCGCCACCCGACATGTGCGCCGGATAAGCGCCCATGCGATGGGCCACGCCGACCTTGTTCAGGTAGTGCTCGGCCTTTTCCCGGGCGAGTTTCTTGTCCAGGCCCAGCACATGCACTGGCGCTTCCATGACGTTTTCAAGGGCGCTCATGTGCGACCAGAGGTTGAAGTGCTGAAACACCATCGCCAGCCGCGAGCGCATGCGTTGCAGCTGTTTCGGCTCGGCGGCCTTGAGCCCGCCGGTCTTGTTGGCGACCAGTTTCAGCTGTTCGCCATTGAGCAGGATGTTGCCCGAGTTGGGTTGCTCCAGCAGGTTGATGCAACGCAGGAAGGTGCTTTTACCCGAGCCACTGGAGCCGATGATGCTGATCACATCGCCGGCTTTGGCTTCCAGGGACACGCCCTTGAGCACTTCGTGGGTGCCGTAGCGTTTGTGCAGGTCCTGAATTTCAAGTGTGTTCATGGTGTCGGTTCTCTTGAGTCAGTCGCTGAGCAAGCGACCCTGGCGAATGGGGGTAGAGCCTGCGACCTTGGCCAGCCACAAACCCGGTTGGGCAAAGCGCAGGCGTTCGCGGGCATAAAGAATGCCGTCGGTGCTGGCCTTCACCACGCTGTGGCGATCGGTCAGCGGGTCGAGCACTTCGAACAGCGGGTCGCCGACCGAGACCCGGGCACCCAACGGTTGCAGAAAACTCACCACACCGGGGTGTGGTGCATAGGCGTATTGCGCACCGGCGAAGGGCGTTGCGTCGCAGCAGGTGGCCGGCGCGTCTGGCCAGTCACCGCTGATCAGGCCCTGTTCGGCCAGGTAGCCGAGGATTTGTTCGGCACTGGCCATGCATGGTTCCCGTTCGGTGTCGGCCATGCCGCGCAGTTCGATGGTGGTCGCCACGCAGGCCAGTGGAATGTTCGCCAGCGGGAACAGCTCGGCCAGGCGCAACCAGGGAATCGCGCAGGCTTCATCGAAGGCATTGCCGCCGGCGTCCTCGGCCAGCAGAACGGCTTCGGCGCCCAGGCGTGCGGCCAATGAACGCAGGCGCGGCCAGTTTTGCGGCAGGGCATACAGCAACATGATCGACTCGAAGTCGCAGTGCAGGTCCAGCACCACATCGGCATCGCAGGCGTGCTGCACCAGCAGGCGGCGCAGGCCGTCGAGTTCCGATTCGGCTAGCGGCATGTCGGCAATGACCTCGATCATGGCGCGACGGATCAGCGCCACGTTGGCCTCGGCATCCTCGCCCAGTTGTCCTTTCAGGTGCACGGCCACGGCTTCGGCCAGCTCCGGGAAGTCACGGTTGAAATTCTTGCCGCTGTTGAATTCGAAGCGTCCCTGATGGGTGGCCTGGAACATTTGCCCGATGCCGATCGGATTGGCCATCGGTACCAGTTCGATCACGCCGGTCAGGCGGCCTTGTAATTCCAGCTCGCGCAAACGGCGCTTGAGCTCGACGGCGACGCGCATGCCAGGCAGTTCGTCGGCGTGCAAGGACGCCTGGATGTAAGCCTTGCGTGAGCCGCTGCCAAATCTAAACAGCGACAGCGTGCGTTCAGTGCCGCAGGCGCTCCAGGGCAAAACGTAGTGGATGTGTTCCATGGGACTTCCTTAGTGCTTGCGTGGGGCCAGGTACGCCAGCCAGTGACGTTCGGCGAGCTTGAACAGGCGCACGAGAATGAAGGTCAGGGCCAGGTAGATCAGGCCGGCAGTGATGAACGCTTCGAACGGCAGGTAGAACCGCGAGCTGACCGTGCGCGCCGCACCGGTGATGTCGACCAGGGTGACGATCGACGCGAGGCTGGTGGTCTGCAGCATCATCAGCACTTCATTGCTGTACTGCGGCAACGCCCGGCGCAGGGCCGACGGCAGCAGAATGCGGCGGTACAGGGTCAGGCGTGACATGCCCATCGCCTTGGCAGCTTCGATCTCGCCGTTGGGGGTGGACTTCAGGCTGCCGGCCAGCAGTTCCGCGCTGTAGGCACTGGTGTTGATCGCAAAGGCCAGGCACGCGCAAAAGGTCGCGCTGGACAGGTATGGCCAGAGCACGCTTTGGCGTACCGCTTCGAATTGCGCCAGGCCGTAATAGATCAAAAACAGCTGCACCAGCATTGGCGTGCCACGAATGGCGTAGGTGTAGAGCCAGGCCGGGAAGTTGATCAGCGGCGAACGAGAGACGCGCATCAACGCCAGCGGAACGGCCAGCATCAGGCCGAAGGCCAGGGAGATCAGCAGTACTTTGAGGGTCAATAACGCGCCACTGAAATACAGCGGCAGGTTTTCCCAGATCAGGTTGTAGTCGAGCATGGTCGGTTCGCTCCCACTCACAGAACGGCGGCTTTGATGCCGACCGAGTAGTGTTTTTCCAATGCGCGCAGCACCAGCAACGAGACACTGGTCAGCACCAGGTACAGCGCCGCCACCGCGAGGAAAAACGTAAAGGGTTCGTGGGTCGCGTCGGCGGCGTTCTTGGCCTTGAACATCATGTCCTGCAGGCCGATCACCGATATCAACGCCGTGGATTTGGTCAGCACCAGCCAGTTGTTGGTGAAGCCGGGAATCGCGAAGCGAATCATCTGCGGCACCAGAATCCGCCAGAACACCTGGGCGCTGCTCATGCCATAGGCCGCACCGGCTTCAGCCTGACCTTGCGGGATCGCCATGAAGGCGCCGCGAAAGGTTTCCGAGAGGTAGGCACCGAAAATGAAACCCATGGTGCAGACACCCGCCACAAACGGGTTGATGTCGATGTAGTGGGTGTAACCGAGCCCGAGGGCGATGCGGTTCACCAGGTCCTGGCCGCCATAGAAAATCAGCAGGATCAGTACCAGGTCGGGGATACCGCGAATCACTGTGGTGTAGCCTTCGCCCAGCGTCGACAACCATTTGAGCGGCGAGAGGCGAAACGCCGCGCCGATCAGGCCCAGGGTAATGGCCAGTGCCATGGAGCTCAGAGCCAGATTGATCGACAGCCAGGCGCCATCGAGAATGCTCGATCCGTAGCCGTGAAGCATGATGAAGTTCCTCACCCGAAGCGCCGGCAGGCGCGCGGGACCATACGGATTAATTGCTATCAATCAAGGTACAAACCTGTGGGAGCGAGCCTGCTCGCGATAGCGGAATATCAGTCAACATCAATGTTGGCTGACACTCCGCTATCGTCGGAACGCCGTCCGGAGCCGACTCGCTCCCACAACGCTTATTCGCCGTAGATATCGAACGCGAAGTACTTGGCCATGACCTGCTGGTACTTGCCGTTGGCACGGATCGCATCAATCGCCGTGTTCAGGCGTGCCGCGTTTGCGGTATCGCCTTTGCGCAGCGCAATCCCGGCGCCCCGGCCGAAGTATTTCGGGTCATTGATGTCCGGTCCCGTCAGGGCAAAGCCGTTACCGGCCGGGGTCTTGATGAAGCTCTCGTTGGTGTTGACGATGTCGGCGAGGGTAGCGTCCAGTCGGCCCGACGCCAGGTCCAGGAAGGCTTCATTTTGCGAGGAGTAGCGCACCACCTCGACGCCGGCGGGGGCCAGTTGCTCGGTGGCGTAGCGGTCGTAGGTGGAGGAGCGTTGCACACCGAGTTTCTTGCCTTTGAAATCGACCTTCGGGTCATTGATCGCCTGGCCGGCCTTCGCCGCGAACTTGCCGGGGGTGTGGTAGTACTTTTCGCTGAAGTCGACTGACTTCAGGCGGTCGTCGGTAATCGACATCGACGACAGCACCGCATCGATCTTGCGCACTTTCAACGAGGGGATCATCCCGTCGAATTCCTGGATGACCCACTGGCATTTGATCTTCATTTCTTCGCACAAGGCGTTGCCGATGTCGTAGTCGAACCCGCTGATGTTGCCTTCCGGGGTCTTGAAGGAGAACGGCGGGTAGGCGGCTTCGATACCGATGCGCAGGCTGTCTTCGTCGGCGTGGGCCAGGGTGCTGACGGCGCAAAATGCCAGAGCAGCCAGAAGTCCGGTCTTGTTCATATTGTTGACTCCGTGGATAGGGTGTTTGGGGGTGAATGCCTTCCGGTCTGGCGGGGGTGTGCAGCGGGTTGCATGTCCATGGAGCGTATAAATGACACGTTTTATTTCATAAATCAAATGCGTGAAAATAAAAATATCAAAACGGGCCGATGCGTCAGCCCGACGGTCAAGGTTGAATTGCCGAAAGTTATAAAGTCAGATCACATTGGTATAAGTAGTTATAAGAAAAATCGCTATGCTGCCCGCGAGATTTTTAGTCGTCGCGCTGGTTTGCAGGGTATGGCAATGGACTTCGGTAATTTGGGTTTTGTAGTCGCAGGCTTGGTTGTCGGGTTCGTTGTCGGAATGACCGGTGTGGGGGGAGGCTCGTTGATGACGCCGATTCTTCTATGGTTCGGCATCAATCCGGCCACCGCCGTCGGGACGGATTTGCTGTACGCCGCGATCACCAAGTCCGGTGGTGTGCTGGTTCATCAAAAGCACAGGAACATCGACTGGAAAATTACCGGCTGGCTGACGCTGGGCAGCGTGCCTGCGGTCGCCCTGACCCTGGTGTTCCTGAAGTACCTCAATACCGATCCGCAAACGACCAATGCGATTATCAAACAGGCCTTGGGGATTGTGCTGTTGCTGACGGCGCTGGCGATTTTCTTCAAACGCCAGCTGCTGGCGTTTGCCCAGAAACATGCGGGCGACCATTACCATTTGAGTAACCGCAACCTGAACCTGCTGACCGTCGTTACCGGTGCGCTACTCGGCCTGATGGTCGCATTGACGTCCATTGGTGCTGGCGCCCTGGGGACTGTCGCACTGTTTATCCTGTACCCGTTCCTGCCGACCAGACGCCTGGTCGGCACAGAAATCGCCCACGCCGTACCGCTGACCCTGGTTGCAGGATTGGGGCACGCGAGCATGGGCAACATGGATTGGCACCTGTTGGGTTTCCTGCTGATGGGGTCGTTGCCGGGAATCTACGTGGGCAGTCATTTGTCCGGGCGTATTTCTGATGGTGTGCTGCGTCCTTGCCTGGCGGTCATGCTGGTGTTTATCGGCTACAAATTAGTGTTTTGATCCCCGGCATGGCGCTGCCCCTCTCAGCGCCATGCCCGAGGCATACTCCCCGCGATTATTTACGCGCCTCCAGAATCAGGTTGAACGGTGTCTCTGCTGCCCGGCGGAAATGCGTGAATCCGGCCTGGGTGAATACATCCCGCAGCCGTGCTTCTCCCGCTTGAGCCCCGAGCCCCAGACCGACTTCCTGAGACAACGAGTTAGGCGTGCAGATGAACGTCGACGCGGCGTAGAACAGCCGTCCTACCGGGGTCGCGTTTTCGTCGAGATGGTCATTGGCATACGGCTCCACCAACAGCACCGTCCCGTCGGGCTTGAGCGCCTGATAGGCGTGTTTGGCAGCGCCCACCGGATCGCCCATGTCGTGGAGGCAATCGAAGTAGCAGATCAAATCGTAGTCATTGCCCGGAAAGTTCTTGGCGGTACTCTGAACGAAGCGAGCACTATCGGCCACGCCACCTTCTTCAGCGCGTTGGGTAGCCGTGGTGATGGATGGTGCGTGATAGTCGAAGCCGACAAAATTGGAGGCCGGGAACGCTTTGGCCATGACTACCGTTGAAGCGCCGTGGCCGCAACCGACATCCGCGACCTTGGCCCCGGCTTTCAGTTTGTCCACCACGCCTTCAAGCGCAGGTAACCACTCGCCGACCAGGTGTGCGCGGTAGCCGGGTCTGAAGAAGCGTTCGGTGCCTTTGAACATGCAGCTGTGGTGATCGCCCCAGGCGAGGGCACCATTGCCGCGCATGGCGGCGATCAGTTTGTCTTTGTCATGGTAAAACGAGGCAATCACTGCAGCGCCGCCCGGGACATAAACCGGTGAGTCCTCGATCGCCAGCGCCAGGGCTTGTTCTTCTGGCAGGCGGAACTTTCCGTCGACGTGCTCCATGTAGCCAGAGGCTGCGTGAGCACTGAGCCATTCGCGCAACAGTCGTGCATTGCAGCCAGTCTTGCTGGCCAGTTCTTCAGGGGTGACAGGCTGGCTGTCGGCCATCGCCCGGTACAAACCGAGTTCATCGCCCAGGATCATGTTCGCGAGCATCGCTGCGCCGCCCATGTCGGAAACCACCTTGCCCATGAAGTCATTGAGTTTGGCTTCGTCCATAACTGCTCCTCCTGAAAAAAGACCACCGGTGAAGGAGGGCGTGTGCAGAGGCAGCAACCTTTCAGGCGGCAGTCGGGTGGATGATCAGGACGACACGGCAGGCGCGTTGTGAAGCCAAACCGTCTGCCACGCGAATGCCCGGACACGCGACATGTCCGGGCGAGTGGGACGCGATAACGTCGTCCTGCATGACGTCACTGTGGGGCCGAGCCCCACAGGACGATTACGAGTAGCCATTAGCTCCAGCATCATGAGCGGGCTTCTTCGACAAACCCGCTGCTTACGGACCCGGATTTGGCAACGTCCCCCCTATGGGGGACAAATAAAAGTGTAGTACGCGATAAAAACCTGCGCCGTGTGTTTTGGCCTTGGCGGTGTGAGCCTGGACAAACTAAATGGCCTAAACCCGTGTCGCGAAATTCGGTTGCGGATTAAGCCCACTCGCCTAAGCTTCGCAGCATGGCGATAGAAATTTCAGGCGACGGAACTGGATCTTTCGCCTTGATGCGCAATCATAAAGTGTGGAAATCAAAAGGAGATGCGCATGCTCATTCGGTCACTGACCCTTGCAACTCTGCTCGCTGTCGCCGGCCCTCTATTCGCCGCCGACAACGACACGCCCCTGGCCCAGGAACGCGGCAGGACCCGGCCGCTGATTGTCATCGCTCCCAGCAGCATCGACCCGACACTGGTCAGCCTGAAAAAGTCCCTGGCGGAACCGGCCAACAGCCAGGCCTTCAAAGAACGCAATATGGTGCTGTACACCGTGGTCAATCTCATGGGCCAACGTGACGGCAAGGACCTCGATGCACAAACCACCATGGCGCTGATTCGCGAGTTGAAACTGGGCGTCAGTGGCGAGACCAAGGTCATTCTGGTGGGCAAGGACGGCGAGAAAAAACTCGACCACCTCGGCCCGATCGAGGCCAAGGATCTGTTCGCCACCGTTGACCAGCTTCCAGCCGCCGAGAAAGAGGCAGCGCCACCTGCGCCGCCACCCGTAGAGGCTGCGCCGGTCAAGGGCGGAAAAAAGGGCAAAGGAGCAAAACCGGCAGCGCCACCGCAACCTTTGGATGATTGATACGCTTGTCTGGCATGACATGTCGGCTCAACACACGCAATCCCCGTAGCAGCTGCCGAGCTCGCGAGGCTGCGTTAGAGGCGGGCCGCGTTCGGACGAAGTCCTCGCAAATCCTGCATACGCGGATTACCGGGACAAACGTGTTGCCTGATTTCACGACCGCTTCGCGGCCGAACGCAGCCTTCGGCAGCGGCTACGGGGATTGCGTGAAATCCGGGATTTTTGAATTGACCGGCACCACCAGCTGTACACGCTCCAGGTCCAATGTCGCATCAGTGACAGGTCATCGTGGAAAAACAGTGTTCGCCAGGCAAAAAAAGACCCGGCGCCACCGAAGTCGCGCCGGGTGTGTTGCCAGTCAGCGAGCGGATATCGTGGGTCCGTGCGCTGACTGTTGAACGCCTGCGGGTTTAGGCCCGTTCGATCGCCAGGGCCACGCCCTGACCACCACCGATGCACAAGGTGGCGAGGCCTTTCTTGGCGTCACGCTTGATCATTTCGTGCAGCAACGACACCAGCACCCGGCAACCGGACGCACCAATCGGATGGCCCAACGCAATCGCGCCACCGTTGACGTTGACCTTGCTTGCATCCCATTCCAGCTCTTTGCCGACCGCCAGTGACTGCGCGGCGAAGGCTTCGTTGGCTTCGATCAGGTCCAGTTGATCGAGGTTCCAGCCGGCCTTGTCGAGGCAGCGGCGGGTCGCGGATACCGGAGCAATGCCCATGATCGCCGGGTCGACGCCGGCATTGGCGTAGGCGGCAATTTTTGCCAGCACCGGCAAGCCCAATTGCCTGGCCTTGTCGGCGCTCATCAGCAACACCGCAGCGGCGCCGTCATTGAGCGAAGAGGCATTGCCGGCGGTGACGCTGCCATCCTTCTTGAAGGCCGGTTTGAGCTTGGCCAAAGACTCGGCAGTGGTCTCGGCGCGCGGTTGTTCGTCGACCGCGAAGGACAACGGCTCACCTTTGCGCTGCGGGATCAGGATCGGCGTGATCTCGTCGGCAAAACGCCCGGCTGCGATAGCCGCCGTGGCTTTTTGCTGCGAAGCGGCGGCGAAGGCGTCCTGCTCCTCACGGGTCAGGTGGTACTTGTCCACCAGGTTCTCGGCGGTGATGCCCATGTGGTAGTCGTTGAACGCATCCCACAGGCCGTCGCTGATCATGCTGTCGACCATTTTCGCGTGGCCCATGCGCAGGCCAGTGCGAGCGGCCGGCAACACGTACGGCGCGAGGCTCATGTTTTCCATGCCGCCGGCGATGATCACCTCGGCATCGCCGCAACGAATCGCTTGCGCACCCAGGTGCAAGGCCTTGAGGCCAGAGCCGCAGACCTTGTTCAGGGTCATCGCCGGAACAGCGTGGGGCAGGCCGGCGAGGATCGACGCCTGACGTGCCGGGTTCTGGCCGGAGCCTGCGGTCAGCACCTGACCGAGGATCACTTCATCGACCTGATCCGCTGCCAGACCGGTTTGTGCGAGCAATTGACGAATCACCGCGGCACCGAGTTCCGGTGCCGGGATGCTGGCCAGCGAACCCTGAAAACTGCCAATGGCGGTACGGGTGGCGGCAACAATCACAACGTCTTGCATCGAATTTCTCCTCAAGGTGCGGTTCAGGCGAACTGCATTTCCGGAACATGCTCGGGAACGATCAGTTTACCAGCGGTCTTGCTGACGATTTCCTCGACGCTCACACCGGGTGCGCGCTCCTTGAGGATGAATGCGCCGTTTTCGATTTCCAGGTAGGCCAGATCGGTCAGCACGCGCTTGATGCAATTGGCACCGGTCAGCGGCAGGCTGCAATACGGCAGCAGTTTCGATTCACCGTCCTTGGAGGCGTGGGTCATGGTGACGATGATGTTGTCGGCACCGGCCACCAGGTCCATCGCGCCGCCCATGCCCTTGACCAGTTTGCCGGGGATCATCCACGAGGCGATGTTGCCGTGTACGTCGACTTCAAAAGCGCCGAGTACGGTGAGGTCGATGTGGCCGCCGCGGATCATCGCGAAGGATTCTGCAGACGAGAAAATCGAGGCGCCAATGCGCGCGGTGACGGTCTGCTTGCCGGCGTTGATCATGTCCGCGTCGACTTTATCGTCGGTCGGAAAGGCGCCCATGCCGAGCAGGCCGTTTTCCGATTGCAGCATGACTTCCATGCCTTCGGGGATGTAGTTGGCGACCAGGGTCGGAATGCCGATGCCGAGGTTCACGTAGTAGCCGTCTTTCATTTCGCGGGCGACGCGCTGAGCCATTTGTTCGCGGGTAAGAGCCATTTTTTTATTCTCCACTGTTCGGGCTGAGGGCGAGGATCACTTGCGCACGGTGCGTTGTTCGATACGTTTTTCGAACGTGCCGCAGATGACCCGGTCGACGTAGATGCCTGGGGTGTGGATCTGTGTGGGGTCCAGCTCGCCGGGTTCGACGATCTCTTCGACTTCGACCACGGTGATCTTGCCGGCGGTGGCGGCCAGCGGGTTGAAGTTCTGCGCGGTGTGGCGGTAGATCACATTGCCGAAGTGGTCGGCTTTCCAGCCTTTGACGATGGCGAAGTCGCCGGTGATGGACTCTTCCATCAGGTATGGACGGCCCTTGAATTCACGGATTTCCTTGCCCTCGGCGACTGGAGTGCCCACGCCGGTGGCAGTGAAGAACGCCGGAATGCCAGCGCCGCCAGCGCGCATTTTTTCCGCCAGGGTGCCTTGCGGAGTCAGCACGACTTCAATCTCGCCGCTCAGCAGTTGCTTTTCGAACAGGGCGTTTTCGCCGACGTAGGAGGCGACCACTTTGCGGATCTGGCGATCTTCCAGCAGTACGCCGAGGCCAAAACCGTCGACGCCGCAGTTATTGGAAACCACGGTCAGGTCGCGGGTCCCTTTGCGCTTGATCTCGGCGATCAGGTTTTCCGGAATACCGCACAACCCGAAGCCGCCAGAGATCACGGTCATACCGTCTTCGAGGCCTGCCAGAGCCTCCTCATAGGAACTCACGCGCTTGTCGAAACCTGCCATATGCACCTCTTTTATTCTTTGTGGGCGGCTGGCTAGCCGTATGGGGTGGAGTGTTGCTCTATCAGATTGATTTGATAAGTTGATTTTTAAGGTTGATTGATAGATAAAACTCAGCAATCGGTAATGGTCAGCATGGTGAGGGACGGTGATGACAGTCAAGCAGATCAGGGCGTTTTTGGCAGTGGCGCAGAGTTTGAGCTTTGCGGTGGCCTGTGAGCGGCTGCACCTGTCGCAGTCGGCGTTGAGTTTGACCATCAAGGCGCTGGAAGACGGGCTCGGTGGGCGGCTGTTCAGCCGCACCACCCGCAACGTTGCGCTGACCCCGGAGGGCGAGTCCCTGCTGCCGCTGGCCCGGCGGTTGATTGCTGACTGGGACAACGCCGAGGATGAAATGCGCCAGCGTTTCACCCTGCAGCGAGGGCGGGTGACGCTGGCGGCGATGCCGTCGTTTGCCGGCAACCTGCTGCCACCGATCCTCAAGACCTTTCGTGCGCGTTACCCGAAGGTCAACGTCACGGTGAACGACGTGATCAACGAGCAGGTGCTGGAAATGGTCCGTGACCGTCATGTGGAGCTTGGCGTGGCGTTTGAGCCGACGCAGAGTTCGTCGCTGGAATTCACTCCGTTGTACATGGATCGCTTTGTCGCGGTGGTGCCGAGTGATTCGCCGCTGGCCGAGCGTGCCGAGATCGACTGGAAAACGCTGCTGGAGCAGCCGTTTATCACGTTGCAGCGGCCGTCGACGGTGCGGGTGATGCTTGAGGAGCACTTGCAGGCGCGGCAGATGAAGCTGCCGGTGGAGTTTGAGAGTCATCAGTTGGCGACCGTCGGGCGGATGGTTGCCAGTGGGCTGGGGGTGAGTGCGGTGCCGGCGTTGTGTGTCGAGCAGATGCGTGAGCTTGGGGCGTGTTGCATTACCTTGAGTGATCCGGTGATTGAGCGGGCGATTGGGGTGTTGACCAAGCCGGGGCATGAGTTGTCGGCGGCGGCGCAGGCGTTGTTTGACATTCTCAAGGACGAAGTTCGCCTGTAGCTGCCGCAGGCTGCGATCTGTTGGCCTTGGCGGCCTGACAGCCGGCCTATCTCTCGCGGATGTACCCCAATCAAACCTGTGGGAGCTGGCTTGCCTGCGAAGGCGGCCTGACAGCCGGCCTATCTCCCGCAGATGTACACCAATCCATTGTGGGAGCGAGCCTGCTCGCGATGACGGCCTGACAGCCGACCAATCTCTCGCAGGTGTACATATCCATTCCTGCGGTAACGGCGGCTGGCGGTTTCGCCCTTACGGCGACTCACTTTTTTTACAAGCGCCTAAAAAAAGTAAGCAAAAAAACGCTCGCCCCAAGCGTACGGCACCTCGCC